>NZ_RSCK01000002.1:91532-205216 GCF_003991895.1 Chroococcidiopsis cubana SAG 39.79 | reverse complement strand
CACTTTAGGCAAATTCAACGAATCTACGTGGTTTTAGCCTACGAAAAATCAAGGTTTCACCCCAGTTTGACAGAAGAGGGCTGAGCCCAATTTAAGATGAAGCTGCATAGAAAAGAGCTTCTAGAATAAAGTTAGAAGAAGAGATTTCTGGGATGCGATCGCGTAAATCTTGTAGAGAAGAGAAAAGTTGATTTTTGAGAGGTTTTTTGAGGAATTGCCAAAGTCTCTCAATCGGATTGAGTTCAGGGGCTGATGCTGGTTGAAACAGAGGAATAATATTTTCCGGTCAACGAATTGCTGAACTTGTATGAGCAGATGCTCGCTCGATCTGTAAAATGGCATAATCCGAGCCTAATTCCTGAGATAGCCAGTCCCAGCACTGTTGAAAACACTCACTATTCAATTTTGGATACTCTCAAGGAAGTGGTCCCCAGTCAATGGTTCAATCGCACCGTAAATCCAGAAGTTTTCCCATTGCCATTTTACTCCAACAGTGGGCTTGACTCCAGAAGCAGTAATCACTTTTCCTGTAAGAGTTTTGAGTCCAACCCTAGTTTCATCTTGACACAAGTAATACACACACTTACCTTGTGCCAACAGTTGTTTGAGAGTTACTAGAATCACAGCTGTTTGTAGGAGTTTTTTTAGTTCCTTTTCGCTCTCGGCGATCTCAATCTTAAATGGGCGGCTCATGGCTATGTGAACTTATCGAATTTGCTTACCTCTATATGCAGCTTCATGTTGAATTGATATGAGTCAGTTATATTCAGTTATATAAAGATCGGAAAATTTTTAGTAAGGAATTGTCATGAATAAAAAGGCAAAGAGATGTTGACTTCGCAATTTAGTTTTGATAAGCTCTTTTTTATAATGGAACTATAGACGAATTTTTTAGATTTTCAAATATTCCCATTATAAAGCGTACACGCTAAATTGTAGCAGCAAAAATAGCACGGGACAACCCCTTTTTAGAGCTAATTATTGTGCTTATTAAATAAGTAATCTATTGATTATTTTTCTCTGAGAGTTTCTGGAATACCAGCAGAAGAAAGTCCGGCGATCGCTTGCAAATTTTGACGGCGGAGTAGTTCCATAAAATCTAAAGTCGGTCGTCCTTCCATCTGTGCCACCGCTTCAATTGCCGACAACAGATGTTGAGCCGCCTCTGCCTCAGCATAACCCCGCCTCCCAGCAACGCGCACTGCTGCCTCATCTGCTTCTACCTCAATTTGAGAACTGTGGTTATTGCGCCAAATCCGAGTCCCGGCGATCGCGGTTAATGCTCCAGCTGCCACAGTACCCACCACATCCCCCTGCACGATCTCTACTACCGTCCCCAAAAGCCCCGCTAAGACAACTCCCTGATAGACGTCCGGTTTAAACCACTTCACTGCCGTCAACCAGCTAACAGTCCGCAACAGCAACAAATCTCGCTGTGGTTGGGGTAGCCGCCGCCAGAGATCGAAATTAATGGAAATGCGACGTTCCTGCTGCCACGGCATAGGAAAAGCATAATCGATAACTTTAGTTTGCTCCCGCTTACCGACAATCTTAGTCAACATCCGACCGGAAGCAGGCATCAAGTCCAGAAGGCGGCGGATTTCAGTAGTTGGTTCCATGAGTAGGGGATGGGGAAAGTCAAAAGTTAAAAGTCAAAAGTTAAAAGTCAAAAATCATGTATTGGGATGGGTGGGATTTAAGGTAAAATTTCCAGCCAAGGCTGTCCATCTCTTTACTAAACCCGCTCGTATACAAGTTAAAAGCTCACTACACCTCACACCCTATACCCTACACCTTGTTTGCCGATCGCTGATAATAAACTAATAGACTTAAAAAATTATCTCTTCAATGGATGCATTTGCACCGATTCCGCCTCAATGGACTAAACAGGCAACTCATGCCAATGAATTTTGTTGTCCCCGTTGTCGTTCTGGTAGCCGCGAAGCAGAAAGAGTCTGGCTAAATCGACGATCGCCCGTATTTACCGAAAACAACCGTCGCAAGTGGCAAGAGTTTTATCAGTGTCAATGCAGTTGTGTCTGGTGGGCATGGAGTAACGATCGCCCCCCTTCAGATTTAACACCGAAAGAAGACTGCGAGCGTTAAGTTGATGGTTGGTAATTGGTGGTTGACGGTAAACGCCCTCCGCTACACTACTCCGTGAAGACGGTGATTGAGAAGTGGCTGGTGGAACCGATGACGCTTTGGCTGGAATCTTTTCTAGTCACCAGTCACTAGTCACTGATAGCTGGTCAAGAAATCATTACCAAAAACCATAAATTCAAGCAAATATTCCTGTTGGCAACGGGCAAATCTGTCTTGATGAGATAGAATACGATACAAATAACGGTACGCTTGTCAAGCTGATGAAATACTTCTTTAGAACAATGGCGGTTAAAAGAAATATTTCTTAATCTGGAGGCAAAGCCAGACAGAGAATTTAACCGAAAAGTCCGTACATTGCTGCCCAATCAATGACTCGTTGAATTTATAGGAATAAAGTTATGAGCGATCGCTCGCCATCGGAAGCATCTATCTTTTTGAGTTATCTCAGAAACGGGATCTGGTTTTTGGGAATATCTTTTTGGTTATTTGGCATCATTGACCGAAGCATTGCTTCTTTCTCTGATGGCTCCCTATCGAGCGTAGATACGCTCCAGCTGTTTACAGCCGCCTTTTTCTTCATCGCTTGGTTGTTCCTGAAACCAAAGTCGGGGCATCGGGAGAAACAGGAAGTTAGGAATCCTAACCCTTCCTCAGCTTCCTCAGTTCCCCCCGCTATTTTCTAACTTCCAGTTGCTAATTTCTGTCCTACTAAAACAGAGCGGACAACCCGTTCGGCAGCCTTAGTAACGAGTTCTGGAGCATTGGCGATCGCATCTCCTAAACTACAGGGTGCATCGAGAATGCTTTCAAAGGAGTCGATGCCGCAATTGAAATTCACCTCAGCATCACGCCCGATAGTTCCGGCAAGGGCAATAACTGGTAGCTGATATTTCTTGGCTCTTTGTGCCACTTCTGCCGGAATTTTGCCGCGTGGAGTTTGAAAGTCAATACTTCCCTCCGCTGTAATCACCAGATCGGCATCTTCTAATAAGCGATCGAGGTGGAGATATTGCATCACAATGTCATAGCGAGGATGCAATTTTGCCCCTAATAAAGCATACAAGCCCGTACCCAAGCCACCAGAAGCGCCACTTCCGGGCATTTCTCGCACATCTATACCCATGTCGCGTTCGATAATAGCAGCATAATTATCGAGTGCTGCGGCTAGCTGCTCCACAGTTTCTGGTGAAGCACCTTTTTGAGGTCCAAATACTCGCGCTACACCTTTTTCGCCACACAACAGATTGTGCCAGTTACACGCCACATCAATTTGTACCGATTCCAAACGGCGATCGCGATCTTTAAGATCGATGCGTTCTAGTTTTATCAGTTCGCCACCACCGCGATCGATTTCCTTCCCATCTGCATCTAACAGGCGTACTCCCAGAGCTTGCGCCATTCCCGCACCACCATCATTCGTACCGGAATCGCCACAACCAACCAGTATCCGTTCTGCACCCGCATCTAGCGCTGCTTTAATCAGTTCTCCCACGCCGTAGGTTGTTGTCACTAGAGGGTTACGTTCGTGATGCGGCACTAATCTCAGTCCCGCTGCCGCTGCCATCTCTAAGACAGCAGTTTTTGTCTGCGTATTACCCAGAAACCCAAAATAAGAATCTACAGGCTGTCCGACAGGACCGGCGACCGTCAGATGGTGTAAAGTCCCGCCCGTAACTGTTACGAGGGCTTTGGTGAACCCTTCTCCACCATCTACGTAAGGGAGCTTTGTGGATAGTAGCATCGGGTAAAACTCGCAAAATTCCCGTTTCAATACAATCTGCTACCTCATCAGCTTCCAAGCTTTCTTTAAATCCCGAAGGTGCAATCAAAATACGTAAGCTCATAATTATCTCCTGTAATGAATGAGTAGCTAGTGGCTAGTGGCTAGTGGCTAGATTCTGAGTTTTGTTCTAGTCACCAGTCACTAGTCACTAGCCACTAGCTACTCTCGTAGTGGCAATGAAATCTGTACGTATGTTCCCTGACCAGGTTCGCTATCAATGGTGAGTTGACCCCCATGCTGTTCGACGATCGCTTTGCTTAAGGTAAGTCCCACGCCTGCACGCTGACCGTTGGTAGTGACTGTGGGAGAAAAAACCCGTTCGATCGCGGGTTGTTGAATTCCCTTGCCGTTGTCAGCGACTTCAATTAAAAGATTCGTAGCATCAGGATCGATGCGCGTCCGCAAACCAATACGTCCACCTTGTTCTGGCAATGCTGCTAAGGCATTCCGTACGAGTTCGCTCAAAACCTCGCGTAACTTCGGGCGATCGACAACTGCATAACTGACTTCTGGAGCAATATCCAGATCGACGCTCACGGCGCGTTCGACGAGTTCGGATTGAAACCGCAGCAGCAGATCGTAAAGCAGCGCTCTGATATCGGTACGGGCAAGATTCAAATCTAAGGGAAAGCCAAAATCAGTAATTCGCGACACGGCTTGTAATAGTAGATCGAGCTGCCCGATCGCCGCCCGTTGTTGCCCGTCAAATTCTTCGTTGCCCTTAAAACCATTGTGGTGCTGCAACTGAGTCACTCGCGATCGCAATTGCGACAATAATCGATGCAAAGTGACTCGTGAAGGCAAATGCTGCCAAGCAGAATCTTCTACGCCATCTTTAACAACACCATTAGGAACGGCAGCCAAACCTGCAACCTGCTGCCGTTCTGCCATTGCCTCCATCATTCGATTGAAAGCTCGGCTGACTGCTCCTAGCTCGTCTTGACGTTCTTCACCGAGGCGGCGTTTGAAGTCTCTTTTAGCTGCGTCGTCTAATGCCTCCTCTACCTCTTCTAATGGTGCAAATAAATCTGAAGCTAAATAAGCTGCAAGAAGCAACATCAGTGAGATTGTGCCAAAAGCCGCGATCGCTAGAACTAATTGCGCAGTTTGCCGCGTATTTTGTGTTTGCTGGCTGATGATTTGGCGATTTTGGCGATCGGAAGCAACGGCTTGTTGAGTGACTTGCTCAAATCTAATAAAGTCTATGTCTTCTAGTTGTTTTTCTAAAATTGCAAAGGCGCGATCGCGTTGACCTTGTGCTACTAAAGTAAAAGCTTCGCGGGCATCCTGGATCAGCGCAATGTATGCATTGCGAACTTGTTGAACTTGTTTTCGTTCTGCTTCAGTATCGGCTAATTCTGCCCAGCGCTTAAAATCGGCTTCTGCTGGTTTGAGAAAGGCTTCAAATTCTTGTCGTGCATCTGGATCGTCGCTAATAATCGCATCTGGCAATTCTTTAAAAGCCCGAAAAGTTGCCGTTCTGACGCTCTCCAGCAATAAACTACGTTGATAATGTCCTTGCAACCTGCGTTCGCTATTTTGCCACTGCGCGATCGCCCACACAGTCACACCCGCCGTTGCCAGCGCCAGCAACGCCAACCCGCTAAATGTTGTTAATAGTTTCTTTCTTAAATTCATAATTTAAGGGAGCAGGGGGGAAGAGAGCTGAGGGAACCGAGGAAGCGGAGGGAGTTGAGGGAGCAGCTATCAAGTCGCAAGTCGCAAGTCGCAAGTCGTAATTAATTCACTACACCCTACACCCTTTCTTCACTGGTCACTGGTCAGGAGTCACTGGTCACTGATAACCGTCATAGCCTTAAGCCGATCCATTGCCAGTAACCGTAATAGAACACCACGATCAGTGCCAAATGAACTAGCAAGAGTACGGAACTCAGACGCAATAAGTCTGCTGGTTTATAGGTTTCGCCTTCTAATTCTTGAAACATCAACAGCGCTTTGGAACTGACGGGAAAAGTCAAACAATAGTCCATGCCGACGTTGCTGAGGAATAAAACCGCTACGGGATTGAGTTGCAAGCTGTTGCCTAGATATAACAGCGCTGGGACTAGAGCTACAGCTCTGGCTGTATGCGAAGTCATGTAAATGTGGGAAGTCAGGGCAATTAGAGATAATACGAGCAAGATCAAGAGGCGCGATTCTGTGCCAGCAATGCCACTTGCGGCAAATAGCTGGTTGATAATCCATTCGGCTGCATCAGATTCAATCAACGCCTCGTCTAAAACCAAAGCTGCACCCACAAATACAATTAAGTTCCAAGAAACTGCTTTCAACCCATTTTTCCAGCTAATGACTCCAATACTAGGTGCAGTTAGTACTAAAGCCCCAATCACCGTAACGGTGGCGATTTCCAACCCATGCCAACTTTCCGTCAACCACAGCCCTACCATGACCAAAACGACAAGCAGTGTTGTTCGTTCTGCTGTAGAAAAGGGTTTTTTTTGCTGATAAGGAATCTGAAGTTGGCGCTGGCGGCGATTTTTGTCTAAAAATAAGCGCAAAATTACCCAGCAAGAAATATAACTAGCGACAACTCCAAACGGCACGCCATAAAGCGCCCACTGTGCGTAAGAGAGCTTGACATCAGCAATTTCGTCTAACAAGTCGATCGCGATCAGATGGGAACCAGCACCAATGAGAGTAGAAATCGTGGCAACTAAAATAATTGTCGGCATCAGTAGCGCCATTGCACGGGTAATGCGGCGATCGCCTGCGGCGTTGGCAATGCTGCGAAATACAGGAATGACTACAGCTGCCCTGCCAGAAGTGGAAGGAATAACGAAAGACAAGGGAATTAATATAGTTGTCAACAGCCAAAACACGCCGTTGACATTCCGGGCGCGACTGACGACCAACTGCGTTAATCTTGCCGCTAAGCCCGTTTGCTGTACGGCTCCACCCAAAATGAAAGCACCGATCATCAGCCAAATTACATCTGATTCCAGTGCCTCAAATAACGCTTCTTGTTCGCTACCACCAGATAATATAAGCAACACCACCGTTGCTAGGGCAACATAGGCTGCGTTCAGGGATGTGGTTGACCACAAGATTACCGCTAAGGCAAAGGCAAACAGAGATAATCGCGCCTCTGTTGGCAGCGAACTTGGTAGAAGAATGGCGATTCCTGCTATGAGAGTCAGCGCCAAAGGTAGCACGGCATCAACCACCCAACGAAACCGTCGCTGACGTGGGTGAGTTTTAGTAGAGGGCGCTTGCTCTCAATGCGCGACCAAATGCTAGTCGTGCCTAGTCGCTCCTTGCTACCTGCCTTTTGAGTGGCAGCAGCTTTATTCATCTTTCCTCCTAGTCACCAACTAACGTGCGGTATGACGACCTGTACTGAGTGATTGTTTCACTCGATTGACACAAGCGATCGCCCGTGCTTAATCAGAGACTAACATCTTCTTAAAGTAAATTTAATTTCTTGTCTAAGTATCTACCCTGGGATGGAAGGCAGAAGTTTTTACCTCAATTTAGCTTTTTTCATAGATCGATTTCTAGTATTTCTGCAAACGTAATTTTGCACTTTTTGAAATTTCGTATTTTTGCACTTGTAAAAATTAAAAGAGAGGTTATTCGAGCAAAATTATCCAAACATGCTTCAGAAATCCTTTGAAAACTCAATTTTATGAAATTTCAAATATAGTTGCTTTAATTTCAAAAAATAAATAAAAATAGTAAGCATGAACCAAACTTTAATGAAAAAGTTAATTTCGATCGTCGCTCCTCTAGCGATCGAATTATTGCTTTCTCCTACAGTCATAGCAGAACAAATTCTGCAACATACACATATTGACCCGAACAGCAACGAGCGCCAAAGTATAAAAAACAACTTTCAACTATCAAAGGACATACCTCAAACTACTAGTATCATAGATAACATTAACCAAGATAAAAAACGGTTTTCGATCGCCGAGCGTCGCGATCGTAAAGATCCCCCCTTCGCCCCCCTCGATCGGGCGGGTTGGGGGGATCTTCAGATGAGCCAAGTCACGTCTGTTTCGCAGTTATCTGATGTCCAGCCTAGCGATTGGGCTTTTCAAGCCTTGCAATCTTTAGTGGAGCGCTACGGAGTCATTGCTGGTTATCCAGACAGCACGTTTAGAGGCGATCGGGCAATGACGCGGTATGAATTTGCGGCAGGGTTGAATGCAGCATTAGAAAGAATCAACGAACAGATCGCAACTGGCAATCCTATAACTCAAACAGACTTAGCCACCCTACAAAAACTGCAAACTGATTTTGCTACCGAACTGGTGACTCTACGCGGGCGAGTCGATCGCTTAGAGGTACAGACAGCTCAGTTAGAATCTAATCAATTCTCTACCACCACCAAACTAGAAGGAACGGTGCTTTTTGCCCTCAGCGATGCTTTTGGCGGAGCGGGCGACGACAACAATACAGTGCTGCAAAGTCGAAGCAGACTTGCTTTTGAAACCAGTTTTACTGGAAAGGACTTACTGACCACCAGGCTTGATTTTGGCAACTTCGAGCAATTTGACTTGCCAACAGATGAAGGGCGTTTAGGTTTTGACTCGAACACCGAAGGAAGCGTGGAACTGGGGAACCTAGAATATGAACTACCAGTGGGTGAAAAAATAACGCTGTTGTTCCAATTCAACGATTCAGACAGCGATGATTTTACGGATGTAATCAACCCTTTGTTTGAAGATAGCGATACGGGGGCAATTTCTCGCTTTGGACGACGCAATCCTATTTATCGCGTCCCCAATAGCAACACGGGAATTGGAGCGAGGTTACAGTTATCTGAGGCAATGAGTTTTGATTTCGCTTATCTGGCTGGAGATGCTAACGATCCGGCAGCTGGTGCGGGACTATTTAACGGCGATTACGGCGCGATCGCTCAGTTAACATTAACGCCCAGCGATCGCCTTGCTGTAGGCTTAACTTATATTCATTCTTATGGAGCTGCCGGTCAAGGTTTAGATACAGGTACGGGTAGTACAGCCGCTAATTTAACTCAAATCGGCACGCCAGATCTCGAACTGCCTGTAGTCGGTAACTCCTATGGCATTGAAGCCAGTTACAGAATTAGCGAGGATTTTGCGATCGGTGGCTGGGTGGGCTATACTGCTGCTCGCGCAATCGGTTTGGGAGATGGATCGATTTGGAATTACGCCATCACCCTCGGATTTCCCGATCTGGGCAAAGAAGGCAATCTCGGCGGAATTATAATCGGGATGCAACCGAAATTAACTGGTACGAGTAGCGGTTTAAGAGCGATAGGGCAATCGAGCGACCCCAATACTTCAATTCACGTTGAAGGCTTCTACAGATACCAAGCTACAGATAATATCTCTATCACCCCTGGTTTGATTTGGCTGACAGCTCCAAATCATAATACTGAGAACGAAGACATCGTGATTGGAACAATTCGCACTGCCTTTGAGTTTTGAGTGCTACACAATTAGGCAAATTTTTCCCACGCCTGGGTGACAATCTCGCTCAGCCTGCGGCGCTGGCGATCGTCTAATAAGCTATCATCTGCAAGCAGTTGGGCAGTTAGCTGTTCTAAAGATTGTCCTTGAGAACGGACGAACTGAATCACGCCCGCGATCGCAGTGGCTACCAATTCATCGCTAATTGGTTTTTGTCTGAGATTAATAATTTCTTCGGGGCTGGTTGGGATGGGATAATGCATGGCGGGAGTTTACAAGATAAAAAACTGTTTTAATAAATCCAAACACAATTGTAAATTTTCTTAAACTTGTTCTAAGCAAGCTTATTTTTGGCAAGCTTAGCCTAGTCTAAACCCTTGTCACCTCTGTCCAAATTGGTAGTTTACCCATAGACAAAAGCGCCAAGATGAAAGAACTCTTGTACATTGAAATCCCCACACCAGACACATCTGTCGTTCGGCACTGGTTGCAAGCGGAATTTGAACCAGGAATCGGGCAAAAAGCGATCGCGCCTGAAGGTTTTCGCTTGCAAATACCTACAGATACAGCGATAAAGACAAATATTTCAGATCCAACGGCAAAAAAGCTAGGGGAGATCTCCGCTTTTGTTTGGTCTGTACAGCGTACTACATATCTCAAGGTCTTCCGTTGGGCAGATTCTCCCCTACCAGGAGAACGGCAAATTCTGCAAAGTCTTGTAAAGCAGATTAGAATTAAGTTTCCTCATAACTATCCCGCACCACCAGCAATAGATTTATCCCAACAATCTATTTTTGAGGCGCTTGCTCCCCACTACCCCCTCACCGTCAAGTATTTTCAGCAAATGCCTAATGGCGAATACGATCTCAAGCGAGTTTACTGGTGGGAGCAAAGGTGGCGCGAAGGAGTGCAGAATCCGCAGCAGCCGCGTCAAGTTGTGTTTTCTAGGGAAAATGTAGAGGCGTTACATGTAAACAATGTAGAGACGTTACATGTAACGTCTCTACAGCCATCCTACGATCTCATTTACATCGGTGGCGCATTAGGCGTGATTCATGCAGCGGTGATGGCGCAGTTAGGTTATCGCGTGTTGTTGTTGGAGCGTTTGCCATTTGGACGGATGAATCGGGAGTGGAATATTTCTCGCACGGAATTACAAAGTTTAATCGATCTGGGTTTGCTAACTCCTGCAGAATGCGAAAGTGCGATCGCACGAGAATATAAAGACGGATTTAATAAGTTTTTCGATGGGAACAATCCACCCCACTTAAAAGCACCGATCCTCCATACTCCAACGGTGCTGAATATAGCCTTAGATGCAGAAAGGTTACTGCGGCTGTGTGGAGAAAAGTTAAAAGCTGCGGGGGGTGAAATTTGGGACGAAACCGAGTTTCTCCGCGCTGATATCGAGCGATCGCAAGTTACGTTACAAGCTCGGCATTTACCCAGCCAAACTCAAAAACAAGCCAGCGGACGAGTTTTGGTAGATGCAATGGGGACAGCTTCTCCGATTGCTTGGCAACTCAATGGCGGTCGTGCTTTTGATAGCGTCTGTCCGACGGTAGGAGCGGTAATTAATGGCGGCTTTGAGCCTGGGGTATGGGATGCTCAATATGGCGATGTACTCAATAGTCACGGCGACATTTCGCGGGGAAGACAGTTAATTTGGGAATTATTTCCTGGTGCGGGCGAAGAAATCACAGTTTATTTGTTTCACTACCATCAAGTCAATCCAGAAAATCCCGGTTCGTTGCTGGAAATGTACGAGGACTTTTTCACGATTTTGCCAGAGTATCGCCGTTGCGACCTAGATAAACTCGTATGGAAAAAACCTACGTTTGGTTATATTCCGGGACATTTTAGCGTTGGGAGTCGCGATCGCACGGTTGCTTTCGATCGCTTAGTCGCGATCGGCGATGCAGCTTCGCTGCAATCTCCCCTCGTCTTTACTGGTTTTGGCTCCCTCGTTCGCAATCTCAGCCGTCTTACAGCCTTATTAGATATGGCATTAAAGCACGATTTGCTCAGTGCTAGCGATTTGAATCAAATTCGCGCCTATCAAAGCAATGTTGCCGTGACTTGGATGTTTTCTAAAGGCATGATGGTTCCCACGGGTAAATTTTTACCACCAGAACGAGTCAACTCGATGCTGAATAATTTCTTCGGACTGTTGACTGACGAACCTTTAGAAGTTGCCGATCGCTTTATCAAAGACCGCTTTGATTGGTTTACTTTTAATCGTTTGGCGCTGAAAGCTGCCAGAAAAAATCCCGTCTTGCTGCTCTGGATTTGGGAATTAGCCGGAGCCAAAGATCTGCTGCGATGGCTGCTGAGTTACTTCAACTTTAGCTGGAATTCCTTGTTGAGTCTTTGTTTTAGCGGCTGGTTGCCGAGTTTCTTGCGCCAGATCCAGCCGTGGTTAGAACGCCGCTATCCCAGATTGTGGTTGAGGCTGCTGACACAAAGCTACGCCCTAACAACTGGTATGGGAAGACCCCAACTGGCGATCGCCCCTCATCCCCGCACGCCTGCAATTGGTTCTCAAGATGTGGTTAGTAGTTAGTTGTTGGTTGTGGGTGAGTGGCTTGTGGCTAGTGACTAGTGGAACCAGATTCAATTCTTGTCACCGGTTCCACTAGTCACTGACAACTGATAACTGACAACTGACAACCGCTCACTGATTCTGGTTTCTGCGTGGAAATTTTGGTAATTCAATTGATGCTAGTGATTTTCTACCTTTGGGTGGATGCCAGGGATAAACAACTGGTGAGGGCCAGTTGAGGTTAACCTGATTCTGGCTGGATGGGGAAGCATCGGCAGGCGAAGCAGAAGCTTCCCCTGCTGGTTCCTCCGTCTGCGATTCATTGGTTGGGTGCGATTCTGATATCTGTGGTTGGGGCGCGAGCCGATCGAGGTCGAGCGACGTTGTATCGTCAGTCTCGATCGCCTCTGCTGAAGCTTCTTCTTGTAACAAACTCAAGAAATCGTCTAGGTCTACTTCTTGGTTAGTTTCTGAAAAGAAAAAACTTTGCTCTGCGGAGCTATTCCCACTTTGCAAATCGAAAGATCCAGTACTGGGGGTGGAATTGAAACTGTAAGGCGCTTGGCGATCGCTCAAAAAGTTTTCCGCCGTCCACTCATTCAATGGTGAATCTGAGGATTCTTGTCGGTCGCGATCGATAAAATTCGGGGTTTGAATCGACCACGGAGTAATCGGTTGCGGGTTGGGGAATAACGATTGCGTTCTCAAACTACTAGCATGATTTTCTGGGGGTCGATCGGTTGTGGCAGCGGGTGATTCCGCGCACTTTTCTAGCGCTACTTTTAACTGCATGGTGTAGCGTTGCTGGCGCAGTAAGCGAGAGCGGAGATCGCGGCAGGATGTCTCGACTTGCATGAGCTGATAGGATTGCTCATTATATCTAGACTGCACGAGAGAGCATTCTCTTTCCATTTGAGCGATCCGTTCTTGGCTGGCGTTTAAGTCATCGGTAAGGGTCTCAACCACAATTTTCTGCTGCTGGATGGCTTGTTCTGCCGTCTCTAGCTTGGCAGATAAAGATTCTACTTGCGATCGCGCTTGCTCCTGAGCTTGAATTTTTTGGGCAAGCTTCAAATCTGCCTCGCGCGATCGCCCTTTGAGGTAATGCAATTCATTTTGGCTGTTTTCTAGCGCTCTCTCTAACTGAATTACCCGTTCTACTAGTTTGGTGTTGGAGCCGCGCATCTCTTGGATGAAACTCAATAACGTCGCGACTTCTTCAGGAGTTAAGGATGCTCCACCATTCTCTGCCGAGTCCATCCAACGAGCAACGGACGACCAAGAACCTACTGCGGGTTCTGGTTCCACAGAAACATCGCGGGCAACAGCAGCATCGTCCGCTGACTCAGATAAATTGGTTTCGTCTTGGTTTGCTGGGGATGCCTCACCATCGGCAAGCCCACTATTAGCAAAATTAAACCACTCAGCAAATGGCGCACTATTGACTTTTTCTGCTTCACTCATGGTCTTGTACCCCGCTGTAAAAATTCTTAGCTGCCCCGATATCAGACTTTCTATTATTCATCCACTTTTAAAAGATTTTTTTAAAGATTCAGACTTTCTTAAAAAAAATAGATCTTCTACCATAAATGAATTTTTCAGTATTTATACTGGTAACTTTTCCCAAATTCTGTATGCAGAAATATAAAATAATTAGGCGCGAGTTGTTACTCTCGTTTCTATCCTGTAGCTATCTTACCTCCACCACCTCAATTGAAGAAAGTCAGTTGTCAGTGGAAAGTGAGTAGTGAGTTGCTAGTGGCTGGTGGCTGGTGGCTAGATGCTTCTGACTTGCGAATGCGCGAACGTGCATCACTAATTAATTATTTGCTCTATGTCATTTAATTTTCCGGCTCGGACTTGGTTAGGAGTTGTGGTCAGTAGTTTAGGACTGTGGTTTTTACCCATACCTGGAATCGCCAACTCTGCGATCGCGGCAAAAAAAATTTATATTTCCTATGGAGCGATCGAACGGTCTATTTCTGTGAACTCCTTGGAAAGCTACGCTAAAAAAGGCATAGTTGACGACGAGTTAGCTACCTATGCAGCATATGTCAGTCCCCAACGATTGTTACAATTACAACGAGTTTTACTCAAACGGATCGATCTAAGTCCGGTTGCAGTATCCCAGTTTCTTTATACGCCAACTGGAACAACCCTGTTAAAAAGACTAGGCGAGGTTGTCCAAACTGAATCTCGGCAATCGGGATTTTATGCCCTGCGCTCGGCACTCATTTTAGCAGCAGCAGATCCAAAAGGCTTAACACTCCTGAACATACTACACAAATTTCCGACTAACGTACGAGTTAATATGGGGCGGATGCTTCAGATGGCTGAAGCCCTAGAAACCTTGATTAGCCAATCACGCAGAGCGATCGCCTTAATTTCCGAAAATTCGACAGTCGCAGCTGCTCAAGTCCAAGGAATAAATTTTTCTCAGTTACCAGATTTGCGATCGCCCGGACGTTTTAGTTGGAGCAAGCAAACCTTAAAATTAAGCGATCGCCGCCGCGATCGGGCTTTTGTTGCCGATCTTTATTTACCCAGGGAGCAGGGGGAAAGAGAGCTGAGGAAGCTGAGGAAGCTGAGGGAGCTGAGGGAGCTGGGGGAGCTAGGGGAGAGAACAGAACAGTTACCAATTACCAATTACCAATTACCAATTACCAATTACCAATTACCAATTACTGAATCCCGACGCTTCCCAGTCATAGTCATATCCCACGGTTTAGGGAGCGATCGCACGAGTTTTATTTATCTAGCCGAGCAACTGGCAAGTTATGGTTTTGCTGTTGCAGTTCCCGAACATCCTGGTAGCAATGCAGAACAATTGCGATCGCTGTTTTCCGGTCAAGCAGCCGAAGTAGCAGAGCCAAGCGAATTTGTCAACCGTCCTTTAGACGTGAAATACTTATTGGATGAATTAGAGCGACTGAATGCAGTTAATCCCAGTTGGCAGTTGAATGTACAACGAGCAGCGATTATTGGTCAATCTTTTGGCGGTTATACTGCCTTAGCTTTAGCAGGCGCAAGCTTGAATTTTAGTCAATTGCGTCAAGATTGTAACAACCCTAAAGATATCTGGAATCTATCGCTACTGCTTCAGTGTCGTGCTTTGGCTTTACCATTGACTCAAGATAATTTGAAAGACTGGAGAATTAAAGCCGCGATCGCCATTAACCCATTTACTAGTAGTATTTTTGGGGAATTAGGGTTGAGGAAGATTCAAATTCCCATAGCGATCGTCAGCAGCAGTGCAGATACAATTGCTCCTGCCTTACCAGAACAGATTATTCCTTTTGCTTGGTTAACAGCAGAGCGAAAATACTTGCTCTCCATCGATCGCGCCAGCCATTTTTCTACGATTGGCGAATCAGCAGCGGAAGATGCCGATCCGATTCCCCTACCCGCACAAGTTATCGGTCCCAATCCGGCGATCGCACGTCGCTACGTTAGCATTTTGAGCGTGGCATTCATGGAAACTTATCTCGATCGAAACCCCCAGTATCGTCCCTATCTCAGCTCCTCCTATATTCAAACCATCAGCCAAGCACCGCTAGATGTAAGTCTCGTTTCATCCTTACCACTAACTCAGCTAGCTAATTCTATCTGTACGGTGGTCACAGCCCAACAGAATTTTTGTCCTCAAGCTTACAGGCGGGGGAGAAAAGAGAGCTGAGGGAGCTGAGGGAGCTGAGGAAGCCCAGGGAGCTGAGGGAACTGAGGAGAGAATAATCACCAATGACCAATGACCAATGACAAATAACTCTAGTTAGAGGTCAATTTGCGATCGCGCTTGCTAACTTGGTGAATGAGATCGAGACGAGGAGTTAAATGGTAATGGACAAGACTTTATTGATGATTTTACTGTTGGGTTTGCTACTCAGCTTCATCGTAGCGCCGTTTTCTGGCTTAGCCTTACTGATGATTTTCCTGCTAGTCTCAGCTGTTTTGTGGACAGGCTGGACGCTTGTGAGTATTTTAATCCGTGGTAAGACAAGCGACAGTAATTCGTAGTTCAGCGATCTACGGTTCGGTAGGTTCACCAATCGATGCGGTCATATGTGAGTTGCGATCGCCACTAAACCATCGTAGTTGCAAAACAGGTAGTTACAAAAAAGAACGATAGATTTCGCTTTCTAACGTACCGCTAAAATACCCCTGTCCGATAGAGGTTCTCTGCCAGTCTGCCAATGCTTCATCTGGCGTAACTCTAATTGTAGACACTAATTCTGCCCGAATCTGCTGAATGAGTTCCTGCTCTTTCAGCTTAGTATCTCTTACTTTTGGTGTAGATGTGGAAGTTCGAGCGATCGACATTATGGCTTATCCCTCTTGCACCAAGATTTATTTCTCAATATTCTCAGGCTATAACTGCACCCACGTTCATCAGCTTAAGAATTCTTGATAAAGAGGAGACAAGGGAGACAAGGGAGACAAGGGAGACAAGGGAGACAAGGGAGACAAGGGGGACAAGGGGGACAAGGGAGACAAGGGAGACAAGGGAGACAAGGGAGACAAGGGAGACAAGGGGGACAAGGGGGACAAGGGAGCAACTACTAATTCCCTACACCCTACACCCTTTCTTCACGCATCACGCACCACTCATCACGTACCACTGTTTACTAGACCTCCTGCATGAATCAAACAGGAGTTACGCACTTGAGTTTCAGTCCTCGACGATCCCTCCTAGTTCCTCCCTTAAAAAGGGAGGAATAAAGCCCCCTTTTTAAGGGGGTTGGGGGATCGACTGCGTAACTCCTGTCAAAAAATCATGGATGTCATTCTGTTGGCGAAGCCTTCCCGAAGGGTACGCAACGCAGTGTAGTGAAGAATCTCCCAGATGTTTCGCTTCGCGTGTGGATGACAATTCAAGTATTCACGCAGAAGGTCTACTGATAACTGAAAAAAGTGTCACTGGAGATGAGTTAAAGAGAAAGAGCGTGAGTTATTTAAATTTGTAGATATACTCATAATGCCCTGTAAAAGCTGGGATGGTGCGTAATTCCGAATTCCGAATTCCGAATTCCGAATTTCCTCGCTTCTCATAACTCCTTCGCTGTCATATGTCCGTATACTGCACTCAAGGTCACGAAAACTTGCTTGAAAGTCGTTTTTGTATGCATTGCGGCGAGAAGCTGTCTCTAGCGTCGGGAAATGGCTTGTATTCAGGACAGATGTTAGGCGATCGCTACTCGATCGTACGTTTGCTAGCACAAGGTGGTTTTGGGCGCACCTATCTAGCGGAGGATACTAACCGCTTTCGCGAACTCTGCGTTTTGAAAGAATTTGCGCCGCAAGCACAGAGTAATACTCTTTTACGCAAAGCAGCAGAATTGTTTGAACGGGAAGCGGGAGTGCTTTACAAATTGCAGCATCCGCAAATTCCCCGCTTTCGCGAATTATTTCGCGTCAAAATTGACAGTAAAGAACATTTATTTCTGGTTCAAGATTACGTAGAAGGGGAAACCTACCGTAGCCTGCTAGATGAGAGAATGCAGCAAGGAAAATTTTTTAGCGAGACAGAGATCGTTCACCTCTTGCAGCAAATTCTTCCTGTATTAGATTACATCCACAGTGTAGGAGTCATTCATCGGGATATTTCCCCAGAAAATTTAATTTTACGCGCTAGCGATCGCCTACCAATGCTAATTGATTTTGGTGGTGTCAAACAAGTTGTTGCGACTGTTTCATCAGCTAAGTCTGGTAGGGGAATGCATACCGCTACGCTACTAGGAAAAGTCGGCTACGCACCACCCGAACAAATGCAGCAGGGGGTAGTTTATCCTCACAGCGATTTGTATGCCTTGGCTGCTACGGTATTAGTTCTACTTACAGGTAAAGAACCACAAGAATTAATCGACGATCGCCATCTTACATGGCACTGGCGGCGAGAAGTCAGTCTTACGCCAATGTTGGGGACGATGATAGATAAAATGCTATCTCCTCGCCCTAGCGATCGCTATCATTCTGCACAACACGTTTTACACCTCTTACAGCAGCATAGCACCGCTGCGACACCCCTACCTACTCCCATGACAGTAGCAGTTAATAAGTCGCCAGTTGCCGTTGCTGTCAAGCCAGTTATTAATATTCCCCAACCCGTTATTAACATTCCGAAGCCAGTTATTAATTTTTCTCTGTTGGTTAACAATTTTCCCAAACCAGCAATTAACATTCCGAAGCCAGTTATTAAAATTCCTAGCGTTACTTTTTTCAAAACCAAAAAAATTTGGTTTGCATTACCAATAGGAATTATATCTGCATATATGGGTTGGTTAGCAGTGAGTGGTTGGTTGCAATTTCAATCAAATCTAACTGACAAGAAAGTACCTCAGTCGCCAAAAGTAGTCGCTAAACCTCAGTTTTCTGCTGCCGAACAACGTCGGAAAAATCAATTGCGCGATCGCCGCCAGCGAATGGGGATAAATAACAGATATTATATTGCTTTAGTAGACCAAGTTTTTTGGGAAAGATATCCTCAGTATAAAGGTCGTCGTCTCACGGCGAATCCAGAGGATGCAAAAATTAGGGCTGATTGGGATAATTTGGCGGCGGACTGTTTAGATTGGTTGCAATTTCTGCCCTTAGAAACTCGCAAGCGTTTGGGTAGTTACTCGCAAAAAGATCGATCGCGTTGGCAACAGCAATTGTATCAACTAAACCTAAGTAATAGAGTTTTATACGATTTAGCTGATGCTGCCTTTTTACAAATGTTTCCCCAACAGCGGGGACAAAATTTTATGAACAAACCAATTAATCAGGTTTGGTATGCGATCGCTGAGGAGAAGTTGCAAGCTATCCTGAAGGGAAACGCTTATGAGAAAATTGAGTTTGATTCTGGAACGAGTGAAAGACAAGTTAGTGGTAGGTTGAAGTCTGGCGAAGGCAAAACTTTTGTTGCCGAATTAACAGAAGAACAAGTGATGCAACTGGAATTGGAAGCCGATCCGCAAGTATTAATTTCCGTATATTCTCCTACAGGTAAAATTAAGCTGATGGAAGATTCTCGCAATCGTACTTGGGATGGAGATTTACCAGAATCCGGTTTTTACGAGTTTGTTGTCGTATCTACTGCGTCTGGTAAGAGCGATTATCAGCTTAAACTAATAATTAGCGAATAGCAGTCTGCATCCATGTCGATAAAATTTCTATGGCGATCGCTACTATCTGTAACTGCGATCGCTGGTAGTCTGTATATCATTGCTTGTTTGTTTCTCTACTTTCAACAAGCGCGATTTATCTTCTTTCCTCGCGCTACTATTGATACTACTCCAGCAGCTTTTAATCTACAGTATCAAGAAGTGTGGTTGCCTGTAAAAACGGCATCTAGTAAGGTAGAAAAAATACATAGTTGGTGGATACCTGCATCGACACCAAGTAACAGAGTATTGCTATATTTGCACGGTAATGGAATTAATATCGGGGCAAATGTTGCTCATGCAAGCCGATTTCATCGTATGGGTTTTTCGGTACTACTCCCTGATTATCGCGGTTATGGTTTGAGTCAGGGTAATTTCCCTTCTGAATCGCAAGTTTATCAAGATGCACAAGTAGCTTGGAATTATTTAGTTAAGGAGAAAAAGATTCCAGCCAATCAGATTTTTATTTACGGACATTCTTTAGGTGGTGCAGTGGCGATCGATCTGGCGGTTAAGCAACCAAAGGCGGCTGGATTAATCGTCGAAAGTTCTTTTACTTCAGTGGCGGATATGGTAAATCATCAGCAAATTTATCGTATTTTTCCAATCAAGCTACTATTACATCAACGATTTGATTCTATTGATAAGGTGGGTTCTTTAGTTATGCCAGTATTGTTTATTCACGGTACTGCCGATTGGCAAGTTCCTGCTAGTATGAGTCAACAATTGTATGAAGCTGCACCGCAACCAAAGCAAATTTTTTTGGTTCCGAAGGCGGGGCATAATAATACTGCTGAGGTTGCAGGGAGTCAGTATTTTCAAGTGGTGCAGCAGTTCGTCAAGCAATCCATTTGAAGAAAGTGTTACTGTAGGGGCGGGTTTTACCAAAAATTTCTGTTTCTCACAAATACGTCACGTAAACCCGCCCTGACAGGATATGTATTAATGTCACGCAAAGGCGCAAAGACGCAAAGGGTTATTAAGGGATTTTGCGTTAATTGAAAATGTTTAAAAGGAGAATTTAAAAATGCAGTTTCTTTTTGCTGCATCACTTCTTACTTTCCTCAAGCACCCAAGTTTTTTCTACTTTAGTTAATATAGCAGGTTGAAGCTCAGACAAAGGTTCCGATGCTACATGACGCGCAAAATTCATTAATTCAATTCTGGACGGTACGAACTTAATCAGTACATAATCATTGCTTTGTATTCCTGCTGGAAAGTAGACAATCCAATCCTCTTGCCATCGCTTTTGCTTCTCGTAAGAATCGGTTTCTACAATTGCTATACCTAAAGCTGTCACATAAGCTTGTTCGCTGTCATCTTGAAAAGTTACTGTTACAGAATTTTTATTCAGGATTTCACGCACTTTCCGAGATTTTGCATTTGTGACAAACCAAAGCGTCATATCTGCTTCAAAATTGAAGTGTTCGACGAGTCTAGCATGAGCTTGCTTTGATTCATTAATTGTAATGAGAAAGCAATATTTCACCGATTCGATCGTGTCTTTTACAACTTCAATCAAATACTTTGAAGTCATTAGTGTTGTTTCCATTTTTCTCTCCTTTGTAGCAAAGCGTGGAAAGTTTAGGACATCAACGTAGCTTGAAACCTTTAGCTGCAAAGTTTTTTCCTTCTGCCATCTGCCATCTGCCATCTGCCTTCCTTTAATAAGTTAAGGGTGGCAAATGTAGATAATCTATTTCAAGGCAGGTTCAGCAATAACTCCCATTTGTTTCATAACTTCTAGCAAGTTCACCTCATACCACCATTCCACAATCTTGCCATCAGAAATGCGTAATAAATTGAAGCTACCATTTACAGTTACAACCTTACCTGTAGGTGGTAATCCCATGAACATTCCCGTGTGTGTACCTTTGAGAGTGGAACGATACATTACTTTATCTTCTTGAGCAATTACATCTTTAATTGTCTGTTGAATGTCGGGAAATCCTTGAAATAAACTCGCTTCAAATTCTTTATTTGCTTCTATACCGCAAATCGGTTCAGCCCAGCTACAAAAGTAATGAACAAGATCTGGTGATACTAATTCGTCCCAAGCTTTTTTCCAATTAGGATTAGTTCCCCAACATTCGTTAGCAAAACGCAGGGCGATCGCTTTATTTTGTTCGATGGACATAAAAGTGTCTCCAATGCGTGAATGCCATTAATTTAATTGGGCTATTCCACATGTGTCGCGCAAGTTCTTGCAATTTTGAGCAGATTCTTGCTATTGTTGCTGAAATGTTTTAGGAGACACCCCCACCAAGCGCCGGAAATGGCAACTCAAGTGACTTTGATGCGAAAAACCGCATTGAAATGCTACATCTGCGATCGCTAAATCTGGCTGTCTGAGTAATTGTTTTGCCCGTTCTACCCGCAGCCGAATTAAATATTGATGGGGACTCATGCCCGTAGACTGTTTAAATAGACGACAGAAATAATATTGACTCATGCCTACAGTACGAGCTAAATCTGATAATTTAATTTCTAGATTGAGATGAGCCTGAATGTAATCAGTTACCTGTTGCAGTTTGTACTGAGGTAGTCCATCTGAATATGTAGAAATTTTTGGTGGTAACGTGGAGCAGGTAATAAGTAAGTGTACGGCTAAAGCAACACCCAAAGACTCGCCGTAAATTCGTCCAGCAGGACATCCAGTTTGTAAGTCTGCTTTTAAGGCTGAGGCGAGTTGTTGAATTACCGGATCGACAAATTGAAAACGAGGAATTAGTTCTAGGCGATCGCGACCTGTACATTCAGTTGCCAAGCGTGCTAAAAGTTGAGGAGCAAAGGTAATCAGAGTAAAGCGTGCCTCTTGCTGCCATACTGCCCAATGCAGCGTGTTAGCCGGACAAAAAGCAATCTCACCATTACCAAACCAGTAAGACTGGTAGCGATCGCCGACACGCCTTTCATGTTCTACACAATTGCTGCGATCGGTGACATCAAGGACGTGTTGCATCATCAAATGCTCTATTGGAGTCTCATAACCTGGATGATGGTAGTAAGCTAGAAAAACCTCGTTCCAGCCTGCTGAGTGACTGTTAAGTAGCGGTGGATGAGGGAGGACTTTAGTAGAGTCCTCCAGCTTCGTCATATCCAATTTGAGTGGCTGTTGCAGCATATGTACTTACACTCCTCAAGTAATCTTCTACACGAAAAGTTTTTCCTTCTGCCTTCTGCCATCTGCCTTCTGCCATAACTATATGAAATTGCTAAGAGAATAGACAGACCCACCCCAGCGCACCCAAAATCCGGTATCCTATATGTCTGTCATACCACTGTGGGATGCTCCTATGTCTTTCGTCGGTCTACACATCCATAGCGATTACAGCCTGCTTGATGGTGCAAGCCAGCTACCGCAACTAGTAGATCGGGCAATAGAATTGGGTATGCCTGCGATCGCGCTTACCGATCACGGTGTCATGTATGGGGCGATCGAATTAATTAAAGTTTGTCGTAGTAAGAATATTAAGCCAATTATTGGCAATGAAATGTATGTCATCAACGGCGATATTGGAAATAAAGAACGCCGCCGAGTTAGAAAATACCATCAAGTTGTCTTAGCAAAAAATACTAAAGGCTACAAGAATTTAGTTAAACTTACGTCGATTTCTCACCTGAAAGGATTTCAAGGTAAAGGGATATTTGCCCGTCCTTGTGTCAATAAGGAGCTGTTACAACAGTACCACGAAGGCTTAATTGTTACGAGTGCTTGTTTAGGTGGAGAAATTCCCCAAGCCATTTTACAAGGTAAACCAGATGTGGCGCGAGAAATTGCTAAATGGTATAAAGATGTTTTTGGGGAGGATTATTATTTAGAAATTCAAGATCACGGTTCTCCTGAAGATAGAACCGTGAATGTGGAAATCATCAAAATTGCTAGAGAATTAGATATTAAATTTGTTGCTACGAATGATTCCCATTTTATTTCCTGTTTTGACGTTGATGCTCACGACGCACTATTATGCATTCAAACTGGAAAGCTAATTTCCGAAGATAATCGGATGCGCTACAGCGGGACGGAGTATTTGAAATCTGCTGAGGAAATGGCGCAGTTATTTCGCGATCATTTACCAGATGATATTATCCAAGAGGCGATCGCCACAACTTTAGAAGTTGCCGAAAAAGTCGAACCATACCACATTTTAGGCGAACCGCGACTGCCTAACTATCCCGTTCCTGCCGGACATACAGCCGATACTTATGTAGAAGAAGTTGCTTGGGAAGGATTATTAGAACGCCTCAATCGTAAATCTCGCAATCAAATCGAACCAGTCTATAAGGAAAGACTGGAATATGAGTTGAAAATGCTTCAAAAAATGGGATTTTCAACTTACTTTTTAGTCGTTTGGGATTACATTAAATACGCTAGAGATAACGACATCCCTGTAGGACCAGGACGCGGTTCCGCTGCTGGTTCTTTGGTTGCTTATTGCCTACAAATTACTAACATCGATCCGGTACATCATGGCTTGTTATTCGAGCGATTTTTGAATCCAGAACGAAAGTCAATGCCTGATATTGATACCGATTTCTGCATCGAAAAACGCGATGAAGTGATTGAATATGTGACGCGGAGATATGGTGAAGATCGAGTCGCGCAAATTATTACATTTAACCGCCTCACATCCAAGGCTGTTTTAAAAGATGTGGCGCGAGTCTTAGATATTCCCTACGCCGAATCAGACAAAATGGCGAAATTAATCCCTGTGGTGCGGGGTAAGCCAACTAAACTGGCGGTGATGATTTCTGACGAAACACCAGAACAAGAGTTTAAGGATAGATACGACAACGAACCCCACGTTCGCCGCTGGATTGATATGGCGATGCGAATTGAAGGAACGAACAAAACTTATGGCGTTCATGCAGCCGGAGTTGTGATTTCATCCGATCCGTTAGATGAAATCGTCCCGTTACAAAGGAATAAAGAAGGCGATGTCATTACCCAATATTTTATGGAAGACATCGAAGCAATGGGATTGTTGAAAATGGACTTTTTAGGATTAAAGAATTTGACTTTAATTCAAAAGTCTATTCAACTAATCGAACAATATCGCCAAATAAAAGTCGATCCGTATGAAGTTACGGCAAATGAAAGAAAAGTACAGAAAATTTTAGCTAAAGGTGAAACTGATAAAATTCCTGAAGATGTAGAAAAAGCTTATAAGCTGCTAGAAGCAGGCGCGTTAGAAGGAGTATTTCAGCTAGAATCTTCGGGAATGCGTCAGATTGTTCGAGATTTAAAACCTTCTTGTATCGAAGATATTTCTTCTGTGCTAGCTTTATATCGACCAGGACCATTAGATGCTGGTTTAATTCCAAAATTTATTAATCGCAAACACGGTAAAGAAGCAATTGAAAACGAGCATCCCATATTAGAACCAATCTTGCAAGAAACCTATGGAATTATGGTGTATCAAGAGCAAATTATGAAAATTGCTCAAGATTTAGCCGGATATTCCCTCGGACAGGCGGATTTGTTAAGACGTGCCATGGGTAAAAAGAAAACCTCTGAGATGCAGAAACAAAGGGAACTTTTTGTTGATGGCGCAGCCAGAAATGGGGTGAAAAAACAAATAGCTGAAGAGTTATTTGAGAAGATGATGAAGTTCGCAGAGTATTGTCTCAGCTACGATACTGAAATTTTAACTGTTGAATATGGAGCAATACCTATAGGTAAAATTGTAGAAGAACGTATCGAATGTACAGTTTACAGTGTCGATAATAATGGTTTTATCTATACTCAACCAATTGCTCAATGGCATAATCGAGGACAACAAGAAGTATTTGAATATTGTTTAGAAGATGGTTCAATTATTCGTGCGACTAAAGACCATAAATTTATGACATTTGAGGGAGAAATGTTACCAATTGATGAGATTTTTGAACAAGAGTTAGATCTAAAACAAGTTAAGTCAATCCAAAATCTGTAAAATGTTAGTGAGCTATCGGCAATTAAATTTACAACATAAACAACAAATAATAGATGCTTTTGTTGCAGGAATAGAGTGCGGAAACATTCCTAGTTATGTTGGTGTAAGTGAAAGAGCCGTTGCTAGAGTTCTTAAAGAAGCGGATATTAATACTAAGCGTCGAAATCGCTATACATTAAATGAAAGCTACTTCGATGTAATTGATACTCAAGCTAAAGCATACTTATTAGGCTTGTTAGCAGCAGATGGGTGTGTTACTAAAACTAACTATATTGCTTTTGAATCAATCGATCGCGAACTGACAGAGCTACTTAGTCGAGAACTATTATACTCTGAAAATATTAGAATTATTAAACCTCAAGGCTACGCTCCTCACTATCGAATCAACTTTTCTTCACGAAAAATAGCTACTGCTTTGTGCAACTATAGTGTGGTAACTGGGAGAATGTTTTCTGGTGCTTACTATTTTCCTGAATCAGAATATTTAGCTTCTTATGTATTGGGATATTTTGATGGAGATGGCTGTGCTTATGTAAACGAGGGAAGAAGTGGCGGACTTGTTTGTATTGTAGGTTCTTTCGAGTTCACAAGTGAGCTGGCTAGACTTTTAGATATGGGTGTTGTAGAAGAACATGTCTCAGGAAAAGCTTATGATTGGAGAATTTACAGTCGTCAGAATATTCAAGCATTTTATAACTTCGTATATCAAAATCCATTATTAGGACTAAGCCGTAAAAAGCAGAAAATTGAGCAAATTCTTAGGAGTTATAGACGTGGTTAAGATAATTAGTCGTAAATCGTTAGGAATTCAGCCAGTATATGATATTGGGGTTGAACGAGATCATAAATTTGTTTTAAAAAATGGATTAGTTGCTTCAAATTGCTTCAATAAATCCCATTCCACAGCTTACGGCTACGTCACTTATCAAACTGCATATCTCAAGGCGAATTTTCCTGTAGAATACATGGCGGCGCTATTAACAGCTAATAGCGACAAAACAGAACAGGTACAAAAATATATTGCTACCTGTTTGAACATGAATATTCAAATCGAACCACCAGATATCAATCGCTCTGGTGTAGATTTTACACCAATAGAAAATAATATTTTATTTGGACTCTCAGCAGTTAAAGGGTTAGGCGGAGAAGCGATCGCCTCGATTTTAAAAGCGCGTTCGGACGGAGAATTTAAATCTCTAGCTGATTTTTGCGATCGCGTTGATTTACGTGCTGTCACCCGTCGAACAATTGAACCACTCATTTATTGTGGTGCATTCGATAAACTCGAACCAAATCGTCAACAATTATTAAAAGATTTAGAACTAGTCCACGATTGGGCGCAATCTCGTGCTAGAGATCGGGCGATCGGTCAATTTAGTTTATTTGACTTGGGAGGACTGACGGATACTAGTCAGTCAGAAAGTAGCTTTGATTCTGCACCCAAAGCACCACCAGTCGCAGATTTTCAACAATCAGAAAAGTTACGCAAAGAAAAAGAGTTATTAGGTTTTTACGTCTCCGATCATCCCCTCAAAGCAGTTAGACAAGCAGCACAAATTTTGTCTCCAATTAACCTCAGCGATTTGGAAAATATCCATAGCGAAACCTCTGTGAGTTCGGTAGTGATGCTAACTAGCATGAAACCCGTGACTACGAAAAAAGGCGATCGCATGGCAATTTTACAACTAGAAGACTTAACCGGACAGACAGAAGCAGTTGTCTTTCCGAGAACCTACGAGCGCATTTCCCATCTTTTAGAAGCAGATACGCGATTAATTGTTTGGGGTAAAGTCGATCGGCGAGACGACAAAGTACAAATGATTATTGAAGATGTGGAACCAATAGAAAACGTCCGTTTAGTCATGGTAGAACTCGATCCCTTACAAGCTGGAAACATCCAAGAACAGCATCGCTTACAAGAAATTTTGCAGCAACAAGTAGAAGAAAAGGAAAAAGCAAAAATTCCAGTTTTTGCTATTATTCAAGATGCCCGCAATCGTCGATTAGTGCGCCTCGGTCGTAGTTATTGGGTACAAGATAGTAGAACCGCCGTAGAAGCACTTAGAACTGCAAAATTTCCCGCGCACGTACAACCATTGTTAGTAGGTAATGGGTAATAGGTAATAGGTAATGGGGAAGTCAAAAGTGAAAAGTTGAAGGTCAAAACTATTGAACAAACCTCAACTAACAATTACCGATTATCAACTACTACAAATGACAAATGACAAATTACTGGCTATTTCAAGGTAACCCTAAATATTACCGAATTTTAGATGTGATTCGGGATTTAGAAACAATTCCGTAGCGGGTAACTCGCTATAGCAAAGATATTGCTGTTGGTGATGGAGTATTAGTGTGGATGGCAGGAGAAAAAGCAGGAATATATGCGATCGCGGAAGTTGCCGAGCCCGTACAAGCTTTGACAGAATTAGCTGATAAAGACTATTGGCTCGATCCGAGCAAAGCTGGTAGTAAACTCCACGTTAAAATCCGTTGTCTTCGCAGACTGCTGGGACAACCATTGAGGCGATCGGAACTGCTTTACGATCGCGTTTTAAGCAATTTACCTGTAATTCGCGCTCCTGGTATTAACTATAAAATCACGCTGGAAGAATGGCAGCGAGTCCATCAATTAAAAGGATAATGATTTTAGTCAAGATTCTACAACAAACTGACTTTGCGATCGCTCGAATGCCCGTATAAGCCCGTTCGTGTAAGGCTTGAGAAATCTCTGCTCGCTCATCCAAGTGCGACTCATTATCTCTGCTACTAATAGAACGTTCCACACAGCGGTCATTTCCCAAGTCGCACCCACCCGTGGCATGACCATCGTACACAAACGCACTAGCTCATCTTCAATGGGAGCCAAGTTACCCTGCAACACGCAAAGCCACAAGTATGCTTGAAACATATCTAAGTCTCGGAGGCACGAATGCTTCACGCTAGGATGATCTAATCTTCCCCTCCGTGTAGTGGTTTTAGGAAACTGTCGCAAGAGATTCATATACACCCGATGAGAAATCGCCTCGACTTCTGGTAGCATGTGTTGAACTATTTGAAACGCAGGCGAACTCAGCTCGTGCATACTTGCTGCCTCGCAAACGCGCAGCCACGGCAACGCTACCTGCTCTTCTAGAAACTTGAAGTAAGGTCTGACAAAAATTTGCTCGGCAGCATTCAAATTTTCCAGTAGTGCCACATTGCTAAAGTTGAAGTGAGTCGTGAGAAACCCTAGCTTCGCCCAATCATCAGAAATTTGGTGACGCTCTTGATACTCTAATAGCAGTGGTTCTATAAAGCTAGCTAGCTTTATGAGATCTGTATTACTCAAGCCAACCAATCGCAGATCGCGATCGCCCTTGCTGTTCTGCAATGTGTCAGTGAGAAGGTATGATGGCTGCTTGTAAAACTCCAGTAAATTTAAGTAGATTTCAACCGTACACTGCACAATGCTGGTAATTTCACTCGGACTTGTAGCCGATGGAATGCATTCATACAGTTCGCTCGCTTTACTAGCAGCATACTCGCAGTTCAGCTCGATCAGCGATCGATGCAACTTCGCAACAGTTTCACGTCTGCCCTCCGGCGAAATCAGGTGAAGCAGAGCATCAGAGGCAAAATGATGTTGCGCGGAGAAGGAGATTTGAGGCTTATATCGCTCTGCCCAAATTTTGACAAGCTGTTGAGTGGTTAGGTTTTGTGAAATATCTGAGCTGATGAGCATATGAAGGCACCCCATTTCATCAGTAAAGTTAGGAATTCGTAAACAAATAACACACCCGCTAGCCCTCAACCGCGATCGATCCCGTTCGCCGAGCGAGATCGATCGCGGGACAAGAACTTCATCATTAATCGGTGAATATTGCTGCTATTGTTTCAATATCTTTACTTTAACATCACGCAGCGATCGCTAAGCTACACGTTTACTAGTACTGTTGTTGGTAATTGGTAATTGGTAATTGGTAGTTGGTAAGAAAGTGGTGCGTGGTGCGTGGTGCGTGATGCGTAGTGTTTTTTCCCCCTCAGTTCCCGAGAGCCTCCTCAACTCCCTCAGCTCTCTTCTCTCCCTTCGCCCCCTAATCCCCACTCCCTTCGGTCGTGGGGTCCCCGAGTTCCCCCTTGTCTCCCTTGTCTCCCTTGTCCTTCCCCCCGACTCCCGACTCCCTATTCCTCCGTAGCAAACCAAGCCCGCAAAACTTCTGCAACAGTCCAAGCTTGGGCAATGCAACCGCGTGGAGTCATGGGCGCATCGCCGTCAAAAATTTCGCTTAAACTACCAATACCGCGATCGCAAAGGTGATTTGCCATCGGTTCGAGAAATTGACGCGCCTGCACGGGATTTTTATAAACGCGCAAATGCGCACAGACAAATGCACCAATTAACCATCCCCAGGTTGTCCCCTGATGATACGCGCTATCTCGTTGCAGCGGATCGCCACCATACCGTCCTCGATATTGCGGATGTTCGGGGGAAAGCGATCGCAAGCCGAAAGAAGTCAATAATGTCTGTCCGCAAGCATCGACAACACCTTTTTGCTGCATTGGGTTGAGTAGAGGTGCAATGCCTTGCGCCCCCACCAAGGGTAAGGAGACGGCAAAAATTTGGTTAGGACGTAGGGATAGATCGTCTCCATCAGGACCATCTAGTACGTCGTAGCAGTAGCCTAAATCTTGATTCCAGAAACGAGAAAACCTCGCTAGCGTGCGGTTGGCGATCGCCTCGTACTCTTGATGGGGCTTACCTAGCCGCCGGGCAAAATTTGCCATACTCCGCACAGCATTGTACCAAAGTGCGTTGATCTCAATCGGTTTACCAATTCGAGGTGTGACGACCCAATCGCCAACTTTGGCATCCATCCAGGTTAACTGCCATCCCTCTTCCCCAGCATAAAGCAGTCCGTCAGCGGCATCGAGATGGATGTTGTAGCGCGTACCGCGACAGTGCCAATCGATAATATCTGCTAGGACTGGAAATAGTTCTTGGATGAGGGCATCATCTTCTGTAGCACTGTGGTAGGCACGAATTGCTTCAAAGTACCACAAAGTCGCATCAACAGTATTGTAATCCGGTGCTTCCCCCACATCTGGAAAACGGTTGGGAATCGTGCCGCGATCGACATATTTAGCAAAGGTACGGAGAATATAACGGGCAATTTCCGATCGCCCCGTGCAAAGAGTCAAACCTGGTAAGGCGATCGCCGTGTCGCGTCCCCAGTCGCTAAACCAAGGATAACCAGCAATAATCGTTTTGCCCTGCGGTTCGTCGGCAAGGGGGCGATCGACGATAAACTGGTCGGCAGCTAGAACTAGTTGATGTATCCATTGCGGCGGTTCTTTCGCTTTAATCGAACGACTGGCTTTCCACTGTCCGAGTAGCTTTTGTTCTTGGGTGTGACGCAGTTTCAAGGCTGCTGCGCCATCTAAATTTGGATGGCTTTCCGTACTCGCCACAAAAGTAAAGGATTCCCCAGGGTTGAGCGTCACTTGAAAAGTTGCTGCGTGCAAGTGGTCTTCGCGATCGCTCAGTCCTCGGTAGCGTTCTACTGCTAAGTCAAAGCCATAGTACCAGTTGTGAACGATTGTTGCTGTTGCACCATCACCTAGCAAGTAAAGGGGTGTAGCACCAGGGTAGGGAGTAACGCAAATTCCCAGATCGACTGGATCTAATACCATCTGCCAGCTGTTACCTTGAGTAATGCCGTGATAGTCGCGATAATTAACCATCGCTTTCAGTCCCAACTGTAGCGGTGCAGTGGCGCGAACTGAGGCATACTGAATGTAAGTCGTATTGGCTCCCTGCTGCATCCATACCCGCTTTTCCAACAGGGCATCAGCATAGGCAAATCGCCAAACGGGGACTGTCCCTTCTAGAGAAAATTGCTCGACACACAAATAACCTTCAGGGCTGACAATTCCATCCCCCCAGCGATTCGTGTTTAAAGGATAGAAGCGATCGCCATATAAAATCGTTTCATCCAACTTTGCTAACATTAACGTGCGACCCAAAGGCGGTTTGAGGGCTGCGACTAATAACCCGTGGTAGCGTCGAGTCAGCAATCCCGCTACCGTACCAGAGGCATAACCGCCAATCCCGTTTGTCACCAGCCACTCTCGCGTTTCCGCGATATCGAGGTTGCCGCAGATTTCCCGCCCAAATTGAATCCCCATATCAACCTACTGCTTGCTACTGAAGCGCGATCGCTACTATGTTTGAGTATGCACCGCAACCATAATATATCGTCGATGGGGATTAGAAGTTAGGGGTGAAGGGTGATAAATTGTTGAGAAATTGCTGAGGCAAGAACACAGGAGTGTTAGAGAGCAGACGTTGTAGGGGCGGGTTCACCAACTAACTTTGACTCAAACAGAATTTTCCCGTAAACCCGCCCTGCCCCCTACAAATATCATCATGTTTTTTTCCGCTGACAATACATCACCAACAACGCAAACAAACCAATTCCAGCCAGATATTTCAAAGGTGAGGGAACAATTGGACTGGGAGAGAAAAACCCTTCAATGATTCCGGCAATGACTAACATCGGGACGATTCCCAGTACTAACTGGGCGGCTTGAGTGCCATAAAATTTTATGGCATCTCCCCGTTTGTATTTACCAGGAAATACAATTGCTCTAGCAATTAAAAACCCTGCCCCACCAGCAAAAAAGATTGCAGGTAACTCTAAAGCGCCGTGGGGAAATACAAATGCCCAAAAGGGATAAGCTAAATTATTTTGTCCGACTAAAGTTGCAACTGCTCCTATACTTAGACCGTTATAAACTAGTAGAAATGTTGTATATAATCCTGCGGTAATTCCCCCAGAGACAGCAGCGAAAGAAACAGATATATTATTCGTCATAATGTTTGTAGATGCTAGTGGCTCGACACCAACAATCGAACCCATCCACAATTGACGATCTTCTTGTACTTTTTTAATTAAATAATCGGGTACAACTAATGATAGAAATGTCGGGTCTTGCCACGCATACCACCACGCTACAATTCCACCAAATAAAAAGAGTACTGTAGCTAAGGCAATACAACCAAAATTCCGCTGAATTGCGGTAGGAAAACCCCAGCGATAAAAGTCTAGTACTGCTTGCCATTCTTGTCGCCGCGAACCTTGATAGATTTGGTTATAGCTACGAGTTGTTAAAGATTGTAAATTTTGAATAATCATATGACTAGCTTGTTGAGTCCGGGCGCGGGCTAAATCTGCGGCTACGGAACGATACAAACTGGCTAATTCTTTAATTTCACCAGAGCGAAGTGCCTTTATCCCCTTTTTTTCAACCTGTCTTAATAAATCGTCTAAACGCTTCCAGTTTGGTTCTCGGCGAGCAATCCATCGTTGAACATTCATAAATTTTAAACTAGGTCGATCTTGGCTACTTTAAGATAACTGCAATAATTTGGGCAGACTATAGATAGTAATTCTGTTTGAGTCATGAAATACTCGTGAAAATTGTCATTTGTCATTGGTCATTTGTCATTGGGATGTAGATGCGATCGATGGATATTGGTAAATGATAACCAACTAGAAAAAATTCATGACAGCACAAATTGCTACATATAGCAATCCTATTTGATTCATGAACGTGGATCGGGCTTCTATCCTGCCGCAGGCTAGAAGCCTACTTTACAAATCATTTAGAACTGCTATATCTCACCTTTAAATCGGGGAAAATGCCATCATGTCTCAATTTAGTTCTTCTAGTTCGATGCAACCGTTGAATGTCGGCAATGTTGTGACTGCGGGAGTACGGCTGTATAGATCTCATTTTAAAAGATATCTCAGGTTAGCTTTACAAGCTTATTTATGGGTTTTAGTTCCAATCTATGGCTGGGCAAAATTTGCCGCGATCGCTGGACTGATTTCGCGTTTGGCTTTTGGCGAACTCGTCAACCAACCTGAAAGTATTAGCACTGCCCGTAACTATATTAAGTCACGTACTTGGTCATTCTTTTTCGTTGGTCTCCGAGTTGGTATTTTCGTGTTCTTAGCTTATATAGGATTTGCTATTGCAGGCACAATTATCGGTACTATAGCTGTTTTATTTTTAGGCTTTTTGTTACGTTTAATTCTTGGCGAACTAGGTAGTACAATTGCTGTTGGTTTAGTGGTAGTTGCTCTTCTTGGCAGTTTATTATTTGGACTAATATGGTTATACTCTCGTTGGTTTATCTCTGAAGTACCGCTAGCAGTTGAAGAAAGTATTAATGGCGCACAGAGTATTAGCAGAAGTTGGAATTTAACTCAAACATTTATATGGCGCATTCAAGGAATTGTTTTAATAACTTTTATTGTTACATTTCCAATTTTAGCTGTGTCTAGCTACATTCCTCAAATATTTTTGTTACGTCTCGAACAAGGCTCCACTGCCTACACAATTGTGTATCTAATTTCTTGGGTTCTAAGCTTTGCCGGAGGAATTTTAATTATGCCATTTTGGCAAGTTATTAAAGCTGTTGTGTACTATGACTTACGGACACGACGAGAAGGACTAGGATTGAAATTACGCGATCGCGATGTCTAAATTTCAGTGATGGGTAATAGCAACCACCAACTACCAACTACCAAATATGCATTTTTTCAACCGCATTACCCACCAAACCCCCGAAAGTGTCGAACTAGAATTCACGTTAGCAGGAATTGGTAGCCGTGCCTGGGCATTGCTGATCGACTACCATATTCTCACCTTTCTCATAGTTGGATTCTTATTTATTTGGAGCTTTATTGCTTATCAAGTCGTAGAATTTTGGCAGCGAATATTTCGGAATACAGATGTTGGCTTATGGATGCTAGCGATCGCTTTTTTAGTAACATTCTTTTTATATACGGGTTACTTTGTCCTATTTGAAACTCTATGGCAAGGACAAACGCCAGGCAAACGCTTTGCTAAAATTCGCGTCGTCAGAGATGATGGTAGACTTGTCAGCATTCAACAAGCAATATTGCGATCGCTCCTGCGACCTTTTGACGATATCTTATTTCTCGGTGCATTTTTAATTATGTTTGGTCAGCGCGAGAAACGCTTAGGCGATTTAGTTGCAGGTACAATTGTAATTCAAACTGAAACTTCCCATACATCTGCAAGCTTTCCCATTTCAGATGCAGCCCACGATCTGATGTCGCAATTATTGCAATCTGAAGCCGATTTTTCGCAACTTTTACCCGATGATTTTGCGGTGATTCGCGAATATTTGCAAAGACGAAAGGTAATGTCCAAACAGGCTCAAGAGCAACTGAGTTTAGAACTTGCTAAACAAACGAAAAAAATTATCGCCCTGGAAAAATTACCTCAAGCCGTCAAGCCTGATACATTTTTAGAAGCAGTGTATCTAGCATACCAGCAGGATCGTCAATAGGGGCGCACAGCTGTGCGCCCCTACTCGTAAATCACATCAAAATATTAACCACCCATACCAGGGATCAGACTACCACTGAGACGCTTTAAGGCACGATTTGCTACATCGCCATAACTTAACTCGCCACACAAAATTTGTCCCATGCGCTGAGTCGCAGAGGGGCGCTTGACACCAACTTTATAGCCAATACCAGGAATGCGGTAGAATACACCTGCTAGTTTTTGCGCCCAAGCCATATCGCTACCCCATTCTTCGTTGATGGTGTCGGTATATTGTTCTAAGGCGTTGATATCGCCTGCAAGCGCGCGATCGATCGCAGCTGCGGCTTTGACTCCAGTAAAGATTGAGGGACGAATACCCTCAGCAGTGAATGGATCGACGACACAAGCCGCTTCCCCAGCGAGAATGGCATTTTGAGTATGTAGCTTTTGCGTTCCATCCCACAAACAGAGAGGATGACCGTATTGTCTGCAAGTCTTGACATCAATGCCAAATAGAGTGGCATATTCGCTCAAAATTTGTTTAAAGTCCTGTCCTTCTCCGCCTCGAAACGTGCCGATACCAATAGAATAGCCGTCAGCTTTGGGGAAATTCCAGATATAGCCGTTTTTCACCATCCCAAATTCAAAATGGGCAATGTTACTATCATCCACCTTGGCGGGGGCTTCTGCTTCTAAAGCACCACCCAAGCGGCGCTTGCGTTCTTTGAAGCCCAACCACTTCGCCATTGGTCCTTTTGCGCCGTCAGCTGCAATCAGATAACGTCCTTCAAACACTTGGTTTGCAGTTTTGACGTACCAGCGATCGCCTTTAAATTCGATCCCGTTCACTTCCGTACTATCCCGCAGTTCTGCCCCTTGTTTTTGTGCCTGCTGAATCAAGAAGTGGTCGAATACGTCCCGTCGCACCATCCACATCGGTTCTGGCGTGCGTAACTCAGCCTGTACGGGGTCGTCCATTTTCCAGGTGTAGCGAATGGTATTAACTTTTACCGAAATCGCTGGAGAAAAATCAAAATCAAACCATTTGGCAACTTCAGGCGATACGCCTCCCCCACAAGGTTTATAGCGTGGGAGCGATTCCTTTTCTACAACTAAGACCGAACGCCCCTGTTTCGCTAGATGATAGGCTGCCGATCCTCCACCCGGACCAGCACCAACGATGATGCAATCATACATAAGACTACAATTTAACTCCTATGGGTTTTCTCTACATCAAGGCGGATAGCCTTACAAAACTTTACCTAATTTTGCCCGCTTCCCATACAAAAACTCACATAAAAATCAAAATAAGCAGCCAGACCAGGCTGTACCTGGTCTGTTCGAGGGAGGCTATACGGTCGAAATCTCTTTGTCCTTCTCTGCTAGCAATTCATCAATGCGCTCGATATACTTATTGGTCAACTTTTGCAATCGATCTTGTAGATCTCGCGCTTCGTCCTCAGTCACTTCGCTACTTTTCTCTTGCTTGCGAATCGTCTCCAGCGCATCGCGGCGAATATTACGAATGGCAACCTTACCCTCTTCAGCGTACTTTGCCGCTAGTTTGATAAATTCTTTGCGGCGTTCGCTAGTCAACGGAGGAATATTTAATCGAATTGTAGAACCGTCATTATTAGGAGTTAACCCCACATCTGACATGGAAATAGCTTTTTCAATCGAATTAAGGGTACTGCGATCGAAAGGTTGAATTGTAATCGTAGTTGCATCAGGGGTACTGATGCTAGCTAGCGATTTTAAAGATGTCGGGGAACCATAGTATTCCACCATCACGCGGTCGAGCAGGCTGGCATTAGCACGACCAGTACGAATAGTATTAAAAGAGCGTTGAGTTGCCTCAACAGTTTTTTGCATTGTACTTTCAGCTTCAGCTAACTTCACAAAAACCTCCCACAAGCGTCCCTATAGATTCTCCTATCACAGCGCGGCGAATATTACCTCTCACCGTGAGGTCAAATACCAGAATAGGGATGTTGTTCTCCTTGCACAAGGCGATCGCGGTACTATCCATTACCCGTAAGTCTTGAGCCAAGACATGACCGTATGTCAAGCTTTGATAGCGTTTGGCGTTTGGATTGAGCTGCGGATCGGCATCGTAAACCCCGTCTACCTTCGTTGCTTTAAAAATTACCTCAGCATCTATCTCTGCTGCTCTCAAAGCAGCAGTCGTATCGGTAGTAAAGAAAGGATTACCCGAACCCGCACCAAAAATCACCACCCTGCCTTTTTCTAAATGGCGGATGGCGCGACGGCGAATATATGGTTCTGCAACTTCTTGCATGGCGATCGCAGTTTGTACCCGCGTCTGTACCCCGTTACGTTCTAACGAATCTTGCAACGTGAGGGAATTCATCACGGTAGCAATCATCCCGATATAGTCAGCGGTAGCTCGATCCATACCAGATGCCGATGCTTTGACACCGCGAAAAATGTTGCCACCACCTACGACAACAGCGACTTGCACGCCAAGGGCAACAACTTCTGCGATTTCACCTGCGATTCCTTCGACTACACCTGGGTCAATCCCATAACCCAAGTTACCCATCAGAGCTTCGCCACTGAGCTTGAGCAAAACTCGTTTGTAAGGTTTCAACATACAACTGAAATTTAATTCATATTCGCCTCCCATTAAAGATAGCAGTAGAGGGCAACTCTGTCTCTAGTTTCCCCATTGCAGAGTACAGCCAATGGTTTCTGTAGTAGCAATTGAAATGGGTTGTCCTTGTAGCAATTCCAAAATAGCTTTGCGTAAATAAGGCTGTTTTACTGCTGCTGGTTCTGCGGGGCGATCGTCGATCGCTCCTTGGTAGCGAATGCAGCCTTCGGTATCGATCAAAAAAGACATTGGTGTAGTTTTTGCCCCGAAACTTTCCGTTACGTCTCTGGTAGAGTCCCAGAGATAGGGAAAATTCAGTTGATAGTAGTTGGCAAAGTTTTTCATCTGCTCGAAACGATCTTCGAGATTCTGATTGGCATTAATCCCAATTAAAGTAAAACCTTGATCTTGCAATTCTATTTGGATTATTTTTAATCTTTCAATATATGACTGCACGTAATCACAACTATGACTCATAAATACAACACCCACAGCTTGAAATTTCTCTAAATAGCGAGCTAGGTGGTGGACTTGAGTATCTATACCACGTAATTCAAAATCGGGTGCATATCGCACTTTAGGAGGTTGAATGTTAGTTTGAATAGTCATTGTTTTTGAAATAAAAATATTTCTATAACCGATTTGGATGTTCATTAATAGTTAATGGTTAATAAATCTAGCAATCCTATTTGATTCATGAACGGCTTCTAGCCTGCCGCAGGCTAGAAGCCTGCTTTACAGATCGTTTAGAACTGCTATAGAAATCATTAACTATTAAACATATAAACATAGCGATCCAAATTGATTTGTAAACCTTTCCCGGATAGAGACGTTACATGTAACGTCTCTACACCGACAATCGATTTCACGATTCATCTAGAATTGCTGTAGTTACTTTTCCAGTCCTGAACTAATGCTTGATAACCGATTAGTTTATACGCTAATTTCGCTGCCGTGAACTGTGAAACTACTGAATCGGCAACTGGTGCTAATTCCATAATATCCAAGCCAAGGACTTGATGTTTTTCAATGACTTTTCTCAAGAAGGAAAGCAGAGCATACCAGTTCAATCCGCCTGGTTCGGGAGTCCCAACCCCTGGAATCAAAGTTGGATCGATACCGTCTAGATCGATGGTAAGAAAGACTTTTTGAGTTGGAATAGCGGCGATCGCTTTTTCAATCCAATCGGGTTGATTAGCAATTTCTCTGGCGCGAAATACAGTCAGATTTTTCGCTTTAATCAGTTCGGCTTCTTCTTTGCAAATTGCTCGAATCCCAATTTGGACGGTTGGTAAACCCATATCAACCACTCGCCGCATAATACAAGCATGATTGTGGATCGAGCCTTCATATTCATGGCGCAGATCGCCGTGAGCGTCAATTTGCACTACGGTGAAAGGTTCGTCTGGATACGCTTGGCGATATGCCTCGACAACACCTGTTGTAATGCTATGTTCGCCACCTAAAGCAATGACAAATTTTTTGTCTTGAATTAGCTGGTAAACTGTTTCTTGAGTGGCTTTCAGCATCTCTTCTGCTGAAACTTGGCGATCGCGAGTATCGGCAATTGAAGGGTACGTATAAATACCGACATCGCAGCCGATCTCCCAGTCAAGTTCTTCATCATAGTATTCCACTTGCTGTGAAGCTTCTAGAATTGCATCGGGACCATTTTCGCAACCACGGCGATAGGTTGTTGTTGCTTCGTAGGGAATCGGTAGGATAACGACTTTAGCAGCATCATAACTTGCTGCAACATCAGCACCGAGAAAGGGAATGACAGAAGTATCTGTTTGAGTTAGCATAAACGGCGATCGAGGAATTGCAACATCACGATCCTGACACACTCCCGCTAAAAGTAGCGATCTGATAGCGGTTTTCGATTGGGTAAACACACGATCTGTAGGGGCGCTTTCTCCGTGCGCCCCTACAAATGTCACGCACGCAATCGAGGTGTTAAGCTATGCCCATCTTTAGCTAAAAGCAACGCCATGCCTTACTAATGACTCATGACAAATGACACATGGCAGCTATAACTTACATGAAGTCATTTATAAAAATCGAAATATGACTGCTTTCGATTATTCTCTTGATTTTAAAACCATTGATTTTCGCCAGCACCCAGAGTTATATCGAGTGGGTAAAGGCGAACAAGGAGTTCTTTTAGTTGAACCATATAAATCAGAAATCTTACCGTACTGGCGATTTAAGACTCCCGATATTGCTAAAGAATCCAGCCAAAAAATATATGAATTATTTCTAAATTATTTAGCAGCAGGTGATTTTGTTGGTGCGGATATGGCGCGAAAGTTTTTACAGATGGGCTACACGCGATCGCGTCGTTATGCAAATCATAAAAGTGGGAGAAAATATAAAAGCAATCCTCAAAAAGTTACTTCTCCAGATGCACAGCTTCAGGCAAGAAAAGAGATTTTGCCTTATGAAGTCGATCCGATTAAAGCTGAGTCTGCGGCAATTTTTAAGGAAAAATGGGTGCAAGCTAAGACAGATGAGAAGTATTTGCAGCTAATGGCAAAGCACAAACAGATGTATGAAGGTTAGGTGATTTTTGTAAGGTGGGCATTGCCCACCCTACCTAGCTTAAATACCAGCATGACCCAATGCTAAGCCAGTCAAGAGCATTCCTAATACCAAAAATGGTTGAGCGCTTGCCTGATATTTGACATCATTTTTCAGCGGATCTCGCAAGAAATACATGTCCTGAAATACGATCTGCGGAATGACTAAAAAGATGAGAATGGTCGCATACAAGTTTTCACCAATACTGACTAAGTATGCGGCAATTCCCATCTGAAAAATGTCGATCGCCAAGACGCAAATCCAAGCCGCTGTAGAAATACCAAACATCACTGGTAGAGACTTTAACCCTAATTGGCGATCGCCTTCTACACTCTTAAAATCATTTACCACAGCAATTCCCAAGCCTGCCATGCTGTAGATCAGCGTCAAAATTGCGATCGTCCAGTTGAGATCGCCAAATAAAGCATGACCAGTCCACCAAGGTAAGGCAATATAGCTAGCTCCCAAAGCATAATTACCTAACCAACCATTCTGCTTCAGTTTTAGCGGTGGAGCTGAATAGATATACGCTAGGAAAGAACCACCGATTGCCAGGGTTGTAATTGTGAGAAACTGATGTCCTGCCCATAGATCTAAAGCAAAAGCAACTCCCAAACCAGCCACCAGCAGCACGAGAATTTGGGTTACGACTTGGGGAACGGAAATTGCCCCAGAGGGAATCGGACGATAGGGTTCGTTGATTGCGTCGATTTCGCGATCGTAGAAATCATTTAGGGTTTGGGTATAACCCGTCAACAGCGGTCCCGCCAGCAACATAGCAGCAGCGGCAATTAAGACATGTTCCAACGTCCAAGTATACTGTCCCGAAGAAGCCGCCCCACAAATGACGCCCCACATCAAGGGAATCCAGGTAATCGGCTTCATCAATTGCAGGCGAATTTTCCAAATTGAACTTTCGCCAGGACTTGCACCTTTCATGCCTAGTAGCTGCCTAGTTCTACCGCTGCGATCGCTTTGTAAACTAGCAACAGGATTGGTAGCAGACCCAATTTGCTCAGCAGCCTGCTCTGAATTACTATTTGGAAACGCAGAAGAGGGAGTTGGATCTGACATAAAAATAGGGAGTAGGGAGTCGTGGTAATAAGGGCGCACGGCTGTGCGTCCTTATTACTCATAATTACAAAGATACGATCAAATAGCCCTGCTGGAATTTTGCACCAGTTACAGTTTTGCCGCTCAAACCTGGGGGAAGGATAATATTGCGACGATGATCGCCTGCTTCTATAGTAATTTCACCGCCCGATTGAGTCAGCTTGACTTGCTTCTTATCAAATCCTGGTAAAAAGACGCGAACTTGACGTGCTGCTACGTCAATTTCTAGGGGTTTGGGAGCTAGTGCAGGTTGGGTAAAATCTGGTAGAGCATCCATGAGGGATTGCCAGTCGCCAGGAGTCGCAGTCGGAACGCTACTGACTGGCAAAGGCGAAAACTCAGATTTGAGGGCTTCTGTCGCAGTTGTTTGATTGGCGATCGCACCTGCTATGGTTAAGCCGATTAGCTGAGAACTCCCCCACAAATAACGTGCTGTTGCCATACTTGCCGGATTGTCATTCACGACTAAATAAGCTGCAAGGCGTTTGGGGTCGGCAAGGGCAGCTTTTCCCTGCTCTAGGATGTTCGTAACTTTACTCGTCGGTTGGGAAAAGGTGTCACCAGTCCAACTGACATTAAAGATACTGGCTAGGAGGGGCTGGAGAAACGGCGATACCGTTCTCCCCAAGTCGGAATCTGTTATCAACTTACCAAAGCGACGGGCATACCAGCTGAGACTTTCTGGCATTCCCAACACCCGCAGCATCGACGAGTCACCGCTACCGTCAAACACGATCGCGTCATACTTGCCGCTAGCATCATACTCTCGCAGAGCGTTGAGTACCAATGCTTTATCCATTCCTGGCAACACGACCAATTCTTGTCCGTAGACATCCTTAATTATGGGCGTGCGGAGATACTGCGCCTCTAGTTTTTTCACCTCATCCCAGTTGCGTTCCAACAAAGTCGAAGTTTTTAACTGGACGACTTGCAGGTTTGTTGCTACTTCTTGGGGTTCAGCTGCTAGGGATGTATCTAATAACAACCCTAATCCTGGTTGATTGTCATCCGTTGCCAATAAAACGCGCTGTCCTTGACTTGCTAGACGCTTGGCAGCTGCGATCGCGATTGTCGTGCGTCCAGTCCCACCCTTGCCCAAAAATGTCAAAATGAGGGGCATTGTTTGCTTTCCTGATGAGTGCAAATAAGTTATGTCTGGTCAAGTTTCCCTCACGAAAACCCTTCCAGACATCTTCCCAGTCACGTAGGTTTAATTTCGTCTTCAAAAAACCAGGTGCTATAGTTGTCATCAAACTGCACTACAACACCAACGCCGCTACCGTCAGTCATTCTAAAACCCTTGACAGTACCGACTTGTCCGAGTCGCTTGACAACGGGGGGAGATACTCTATCTCTCAGGCGATATACTTTAACTTTCTGTCCGATTTCCATTCCAGTACTGCAATTCGTCACGAACCATGAATCAGTGTAGCTGAATTGGGCGCTTTCTGGGACATGGGGGAGCAGGGAGTAGGGGGTAGGGAGTAGGGAGGGACAAGGGAGACAAGGGAGACAAGGGGGACAAGGGGGACAAGGGAGAGGGGGGAGACAAGGGAGAGGGGGGAGACAAGGGAGCAACTACCAATTACCCATTACCAACTACCAACTACCAATTTCCCACACCCCACACCCTTTCTTCACTGCTCGTGCGCTCCCTGACAACTGACTTGACTTTGAAACGACGGTGTGAAAGAGTATCTTGTAACTTTTTGTGGGAAACTAATTCATGCTTCATTTGGTCTTATTCGTTAGTCATCAAAACGATCTCGGCGAAGGCAACTTTTGCTTTGAGCGTAGCTAACGCAATTTAAAGGCTGATGTTGCTGTCAAGCAAATTTTTTATTCTAGTGTTGTCAAAACTCCTATAGCTTGGGCTTAATGCTAACTCCACTGCTCGGTTTGATTCTAGGAATAGCTATCTTACTAGAGGCGACTTTAGCCTACAGAGGAGGTTATTTGCTCCTGCTCCCGCCAATTGCTAGCAGGAAAAAAAGCCATGTTTTGCTGGCAAGCGGCAAAGTTGCGATCGCAATCGCTCTCGCGATCGGCATGTTAGGTTACTTTAACCTAATTAATGCTCCTCTATTACGCCAGATTAGGATTGCGCTCATCGTTATGGGACTCCTACCAATTGCTACAGGCTTGCTGCAAGGGAACATCCATCGGCGTTCGGTAAAAGAAGTTATTTATCTAGTTCAAAATTTAGTTAAAGATCTGAAGCGATCGCTGCTAGTTAAGCCTCAAATATGGACAAAATTCTATCTACTTAGGACTCTAGTACAGCGTGACTTAGATGCGCGGTATAAAGGATCGATTCTAGGGAATATCTGGCCCTTGTTAAACCAACTTTCACAATTACTAATTTACACTTATGTATTTTCAATTGTGATGAAGGTCAGGCTTAACTTAAAAGGGCTACCAGAAAATAATAGTTTGACATTTGGTTTGTGGTTGTTTGCTGGATTGTTGCCTTGGATAGCTTTTACCAACGGACTGTTACAATCTTCAAACTCAGTTGTCAACAATACTAACCTAGTTAAGAAAGTTGTTTTTCCTTTGTCTCTCCTGCCTTTAGTACCAGTGCTATCTGCATTTGTAGAAAGTACGTTTGGTTTAATGGCATTGATTTTTTTAGTAGCAGTCACCACAAAAACGATCCACATCACGCTATTGCTGCTACCTCTGCTTTGGCTGACTCAAATACTATTTACATCAGGACTAGCGTATATTGCCGCAGGACTCACAGTATTTTTGCGAGATATTCCTCAAACTCTAGCAGTTATTCTAAATATCTGGTTATATTTAGCGCCAATTGTTTATCCCGAATCTCTCATTCCACCTCAAATTAGAGACTGGGTATTCTGGTTAAATCCAATGGCAACGATCGCGGAAACTTATCGAGGCTTGGTGTTAGTGGGAGAAGTGAAGCATTGGGGAGAGTGGGCAATTGCTGGCATAGTTTCTATAGTTGTGTTCGCAGGTGGCTTTTGGGTATACAAGAAGTTACGTCCAGCTTTTGCCGATGTCCTCTAGTTTTGCCTAGCAGCGTGTGATGAGTGAGATTGCAATTTCCGTAAAACAGGTCTCGAAGTGCTACAGGTGTTACAACCGCCCGATAGATCGACTCAAAGAGATTTTATTACCTGGCAAGAGCCGCGCCCAAGAATTCTGGGCGTTAAAAGATATCAGCCTAGAGGTAACAAAAGGAGAAACTGTAGGAATTATCGGTCAAAATGGCTCTGGTAAAAGTACGTTATTGCAAGTTATTGCTGGAACGCTAACACCTACAACAGGTGAAGTTTATGTTAGCGGTCGAGTTTCAGCTTTACTTGAGTTAGGGAGTGGGTTTAATCCAGAGTTTACCGGACGGCAAAATGTCTTTTTCAACGGACAGATTCTAGGTTTAAGTAGAACAGAAATAGAAGCTAAGTTTGATGAGATTGTCTCTTTTGCAGAGATTGGCGAGTTTATGGAACAACCCGTCAAAACCTATTCTAGTGGTATGTTTGTCCGCTTAGCTTTTGCTGTCGCGATTAATGTCAATCCCGAAATTTTAATTGTGGATGAAGCACTAGCTGTAGGAGATGGCGTGTTCGTACATCGGTGTATGGCAAAAATTCGGGAATTTCAAGATAATGGTGGGACAATTTTATATGTATCTCACGATGTGGGGGCAGTCTCGCGCCTTTGCTCAAAAGCACTTTGGATGAATCAAGGAATCGTTGTCGATAGTGGCAAGCCAGCGGAAGTTTGCAAGCATTATCAAGCTTGGGTACACGAAGAAGTGAACAAGCGGACTGCTTCACACCTCCACGATCGCCCAGATGTTCCCCATAGTATAGCTATTAACAATCAGAATGATGAAAATATCGACATCAAGAAAATAACAATTAAAGAAATTAATCCTTTTACTAATAAAAAGTTTTTATCGTTTGCTAATTATGAAAGATTTGGTACGGGACGAGCAGAAATAGAAGATGTTTGTTTGTTAGGAGCAAACGATCGCCCGATTCAATTAGTTTATCCCGGCGACATTGTTAAAGTCAGAATTACCACATTTAGACACGATATCGTCAGAAAACCTAACGTTGGTATTGCTTTATTAGATCGATTGCGAACCGTACTTTCAGGTTGGAGTACCGAACTTTTAGATAAAGAATTTGCCGATTACTGGTTATCAAAATCGGAAATTGGTAGAGCTACAGTCGAATTCGAGTTTATTTGGCCCCACCTCGCCGGAGGTAGCTATGCCTTTGATATTGCCTTTGGCGATGGTCCTCACGAAAATTTAGAGATGCTCGATTGGATTCAAAATGCAACTACTATCCAAGCAGCAGTCAATGATTTCGTCGATGGTGTATTCCAAGTCGCAGGTAGGCAGATCAGACTATGTGAGGAACTCGCATGTACGGGACAATCGATAAATTTTTAAATTATTTTTTAAATCGTAAATTTTTAAAATCCAGATTAGAAAATTGGATGAAAGCGTGGATAGATAATTATTTAAGTCAAAAGCTAGCTCAAGGCGATTGGCAAGAACAAATTGATAGTTATTTAAATCAAAAACTAGCTCAAGCCGATTTAGAGAAATGCATCGAGCAAGTGCAATTGAATCATTATTTAGTTTATGGCGATCCCCAAAGACTTAAACTATCGGCATCGTGTGTGGTCAATAATGCTCTATTTAACTTATCTTCTGGCACTATATGCATAGGAGAAGATGTTTTTTTCGGTCATAACGTGAGCTTGATTACTGGAACCCACGATTACAACAAGTTTGGTAAAGCCAGAATGTATGATTTTCCGATTGAAGGAAATGATATTGCGATTGAGGAGGGAGTGTGGATAGCTAGCAACGTTACAGTCATTGGTCCTTGCAAGATTGGCAAGCATTCTGTAGTTGCAGCAGGTGCAGTTGTCAAAGGCGATGTTCCCAGCTATCAAATTGTGGCGGGAGTTCCGGCAAAAATAGTTAAAACAATCGCACCTACGGATGAGTTGTTAGATCCAAAAAAATTAAGCTAGAAATAGTAGGTTAATCTCAGAGTTAGTCCGCAATGATTGAAGCGAATAATCCAGAAATAAATATTGAGGAATTAAAACAAAAAATTACAGAGGAAGTTTCTCGACGACAGCCAGATTTGCTGACGGTATTACAGCACGATCGCCATGTCAACGGGGCGATCGCTAAAGAAGTTGTCAATATCAGCCACATAGAAGCATTAGCGAGTAATGCGGAATTCAAAGCTCAAGTCCGCACTCATTGGCCCAAAAAGTTCGATCGCTTTCCCTTTAATGTAGGTTGGTTAAAAAAGTACAGCCTCAAAATTTACAACTTTATTCAGAAAGAGCAGCGAGTCGTTAATTTTTCTCTCAGTCAAGGATTAAGAGAAGTCGCGGCAATCGAGCAACGGCTGAGCGAACAAGTAGCTGAGTTAAAAACCCAAATGAGCAGCATGAGCGATCGCCTCAGTTCTACAGAAGCACGGATAGCTCAATTAGGCGATCGCCTCGGTTCGAGTGAATCGCAGCTGGCTCGGATTAGAGAGCGGCTCAATAGCGTCACCCAAGAGCAAGTAACTCAGATTCATGCTACTCAAGAGCAAGTCAAGCAAAACCGAGAACGCTTAAACGCCAGCGAGGAGCGGGTCAGTCAAAATAGCGCTCGCATCCATGCGAGTGAATTCAACTTAGAGCAATTCAGCGATCGCCTCAAGTTGACTGAAGAAGGATTGAATGGTATTGGTATTCGTATTAGTAGCATGGACGCTCACTTGCTGGCGATCGAAGACCGTCACAACCGAAACGATAGCTATCTCAAAAATGATTTAGCACAGCAGAAGCGATTGATTACTCTGTTTCTCGAAGAAGCACGGCAACGCCTACCAGGAGCTTTTAGTCAAGAGCATTTAACCAACTTTTTCGATGAAAACCAGCACTCGTTAGATGCCTTTTATGCTGCTTTTGAAGAACAATTTCGCGGCTCGCGGGAAGACATTACGAATAAACTCAAAGTTTACTTGCCGAAGATTGCCGCAGCCAACGTAGGCACGCCAGACGCACCAATTCTAGATGTAGGCTGCGGACGGGGTGAATGGCTAGAACTGTTACGCGACAATGGATATACGGCAAAAGGACTCGATATTAACCGAGTCACGATCGAACAATGTCAGTCTAGGGGACTGGAGGCGATCGAGTCCGATGTCATTACTTACCTGCGATCGCTACCTGAAAATAGCTTGGGAGCCGTGACTGGTTTTCATATTATCGAACACTTGTCTTTTGCGCAGTTGCTCAATTTAATTACAGAAGTCTTGCGAGTTTTACAACCAAATGGAATCGCTATTTTTGAAACGCCAAATCCGCAAAATTTACTCGTAGGTGCTTGTGACTTTTATTCCGATCCGACTCACCAAAGACCCCTTTACCCAGAAAGTATGCAATTCTTGTTTACCTATCAAGGCTTGCATAACGTCCAACTCCTACACTTAAACCCAGTAGAATCTAGTCCTTTCGATCGCGAAGAGCCAGAAATGCGAATCCTGCATAACTGGTTTTTTGGTCCCCGTGATTATGCCCTTATTGGATATAAAGTATGAAGCCACTGGCGATTGTAATCCCTTGGTTTGGTAAAGCTTTAAAAGGCGGCGCAGAACAACAGGCTTGGCAGATCGCCTCTCGTTTAGTGCGACGAGGACACAAAGTTGAAATTATCACGACTTGCTGCCAAGCCTTCGATCGCAACTGGGCAGAGAATCATCATAAGCCTGGATTGAGTCAAGAAGATGGGATTGCAATTCGTCGGTTCAAGGTCGTCCGCACCGACCACGATGCTTTCAATCAAGTCAATCATCTCATGCTGAGAGTACCGCCTGCGCAGTTCAAGCCAGGAGTCAGTCCAGTCAGCTTAGATGATGCCACAATATTTTGCACGGAGAGTATCAGTTCTCCTCAACTACTACACTTTCTCAAAACTCATCACCATCACTATCAAGCATTTTTATTCATCCCCTATCTATACGGTCCAATTTTAAATGGACTGTCACTTGTTGCCGATCGCGCTTTTTTACAACCCTGTTTGCATGACGAAGCTTATGCTTATTTGCCGCAAGTCGAGCAGATGTTTCACCTAGCACGCGGGTTATTATTTAATAGCGAAGGTGAAGAGCAACTTGCTAAAAAGCTATACGGTGCTGGGATTATTCCTAAAAGTTATGTCGTTGGGGAGGGAATAGAAGTCGGACAGCATGACGATCCAACTCTAAGTCATATTGGCAATTTAGCACTCAAAAAAGATCGCTATATTCTCTATCTCGGTCGCCGAGATGCAACAAAAAATACAGATTTCTTAGTCAGAGCTTATGCTATTTTCAAGCAGAAGTATCCAGACTCTAGTTTGCAATTAATTTTAGCTGGTTCGGGAGAAACATCATTTCACGATGCTGCCCCAGGGTTGACTGACCTTAGTTTGGTGTCAGAAAGCGAGAAAGAAGCACTGCTGGCAAATTGCTTAGCTTTATTTCAACCCAGTCGGAATGAGAGTTACTCTCGCGTCATGATGGAAGCTTGGTTTTACGGACGACCCGTAGTCGTACATCAAGATTGCTTGGCAACTGCAAGTGCTGTCAAGAGTGCGCGGGGAGGTTGGCTAGCAGCAACAGAAATTGAATGGGCAGAGATGTTTGCCCAAATCGATCGCGCTGGAATGGAACAGCTAGCAGAATACGGTGCAAACGGTCAAGACTATGCTAAAAAAAATGCGAGTTGGGATGGAGTCATCGATCGCTACGAAACTATTTTAGGACTGACAGCTATTCCAGCCACTTCCCCACAACCGCAACAGAGACAACTAAAAGAAATTCATCAACTGATGGCTGGTTTTTCTTACGGAGATGCCATTTCTAACCATGCTAGGTGGATTAGAAACTATTTACAAGCCCTTGGTTACAAGTCGGAGATTTTTGCCGAACATCTAGACCCACGCGCCACCCATGAAGCCAAAAGACCCCATGCTAAAAGTATCGGTCAACAGGCTGGATTGATTTATCATCACTCGATTGGCTGCGAAGTCACAGAATATGCGATCGCTCATCCTAGTTCTAAGTGTCTGATTTACCACAACATCACGCCTGCTGAGTTTTTCCGGTCGTATCGCCCCGACGTTGCCCAACTGTTAGAACAAGGTCGGGCTGAATTAAACCAACTTGCCCAAACATTTTCCCCTCTCAGTTGGAGTTTCCACATATAACGCCTCTGAACTGGCGGAATCTGGATTTACCGCACCAGGTATACTTCCCATACCCGTAGACCCAAAAAAATGGGATATGGCAGCAGATCCACAGTTAATGCAACAGTTACAGGATGGGAAAACTAATCTTCTCTTTGTCGGGCGCGTCTCGCCTCACAAGCGCCAAGACCACCTTCTAGAGGCTTTTGCCCATTACTTGACAATGGATCGAGAGGCAAGATTGATTCTCATCGGTGGCGGTGACATTAACGATCCATACTATCACCACGTCACGAGCTTGATGCATCGGTTGCACGTCACGAATTACGTGATGATTCCAGGGCAAGTCAACGATGCCCAACTCTTAGCCTTTTATCGTACTGCTCACCTCTTTTGGTCGATGAGCGAACATGAAGGATTTTGCGTTCCTCTAGTTGAGGCGATGTGGTTTGACGTGCCGATTCTGGCGTATAAGAGTAGTGCTATTCCTGAGACATTAGGTAAAGCTGGGCTGATGTTTACCAATAAGGAAAACTTGATTGAAATTGCAGCACTGGCAAAGATTCTTGTTAAAGATAACCCGTTAAGAGAAAAGGTGATAACTGCTCAGCGCCAACAGCGAAACAAGTTTTCGCCTCCCGCAGTTATTGAGAAGTTAAATAAAATCGTCCTAATGATGGAGGAAAATTTTAGTCATGAGCTATCTGAGTCAACTCTTAAATCTCTCAAGCAAAGCTAGCAAAAAAATTGGGGAAATCTCTGATTCGCTTTCAAATAAACGCTCCACCTCAGAATCAGAAACATTATCAGACCGAGAATTTTTAGTAGATGCTTATCGCAAACTTTTAGGACGAGAGGCTGATGAAGATGGGTTAAAACATTACATTAAGCTTCTCCAAACTGGTTACAGCAGAACCGACGTACTCATGAGCTTAGTTCAGTCGGATGAGTTTATTAATAAAGTTTTAAAAGATAATATTAGGATTCAAAATTTACGAGAACTCAGACCAGAACGTTATTACGCAGTGGAAGATCTTTTACAGCCTAATAATGCTTTGGTCTTTTCTGTAGAAAACCTCAATGATTTTGATTGGCTAGAAAGCATGATTCTCAAACACGGTTATTATGAAAAACCGGGTGTATGGGGTTTTAGAATTGATAAAGATAAGAAAGTCATGGCTGAAATTATGTCAGCCTTCCAACCCAAAAGAGCTTTGGAAATAGGCTGTGCTAATGGAACTATTCTGCAATGTTTGCATGAGATGAACATCCATTGCGAAGGAATAGAAATTAGCTCGATGGCAATTGATAAAGCTTTTCCTGACATCAAAAATAATATCCATCATGGAGACTTGTTAGAACTAGAGCTTTCGGAAAAATACGATCTCATTTTTGGTTTGGATATATTTGAACACTTAAACCCCAACAAACTACACGACTATCTCGATCGCATAGATCGAATATTAGTTGATGGCGGTTACTTATTTGGCAATATTCCGGCATTTGGCGAAGATCCAATATTTGGGACGGTTTTTCCTGTTTATATCAAAGAGTGGGAACAAGATATTGCTGAAGAAAAGCCTTTTAACTTGCTTCACGTTGATAAAGACGGCTATCCGATTAACGGACATTTAATTTGGGCTGATTGGCACTGGTGGGTAAAACAATTTGAACAACATGGTTTTCAACGAGAAGTAGAAGTTGAAAAAGTTCTGCACAAAAAGTATGATGCTTACATGGAAAAAACATCGATCGCGAGAAAGTCATACTTTGTTTTTTCTAAACGTGGAGAGCAGCAAAAAACAGAAGCGATCGCCGATCGTATTAGCTCGCGATCGTCAAAAGTTTTATGATTTCAATCAGAAGCTCAGTCGGAATATGAGTAGCGTAACTGCTACTCTAATTAGAGTTTTTTTAGAGTTTTTTATTGTCAGCATTTCATAGTAAGAAATAGTATAATATCTGCCTTAAAGTAGATAAAAAAGGCGATACTTTTTGAAAAAATCATCTGAAATTTTAAAATTTAAAGCTAGCAAGATGAATGCCAAAAACATTTTTGCCAAAGTAGCTCCCAAGTCTGTAAAAACAATCGTTAAAAAGTTGGCTAAACCCGAATTAAACGCTCAAACTCGCTCTCATGAAAGCTTGCCTGAAATGGAGACGCTCTCTGACGAAAGCTATTTAAGAATGGCATATAAAGTCATATTTGAGCGCGAAATTGACTCGGAGGGGTTAGCAAACTGGTTGAACGCGCTTGATAAGGGCTTGAGTCGAACTGCTCTAGTGAGGATGTTAGTCGATTCTATTGAATTTCAACTACGTCCATTGAGTAAGAAAGACTATTGGCATCTGCTCAATGCCAAGCTTCATCACGCTAGATTTAAACTGATTAGAACGGTGCTTCCAGAAGCAAAAGTTATTCTAGACTTGGGAGGAGCTTCTACTGGTGACGCTAGAGGTGCTTTATTAAGCTTTGGCTATCCGTATTTACCGGAAAAAATATATATTGCCGACTTACCTCCCGATGAAAGGATGCTCAATGCTTCTGAGTTGACACAACATATTAAATACAAAAGTTGCGACATTAATTATGTCTATACAAGCATGAGCGACCTATCCTCATTTGAGGAAGGTTCTTTCGATCTAGTTTGGTCGGGACAATCGATAGAACACGTAACTCAAGAAGATGCTGAAAAAGTGTTTGCTCAAGCATACAAATTGTTGAAACCAGGGGGCAAGCTGGCACTGGATACTCCCAATCGTTCTGCAACTCAAATACAGTGTCCTAAAGGTTATATTCATCCAGAACATAAAATTGAATACTTTTACAGTGACTTGTGCCAAATTTTAGAGAGGCACAATTTTAAGATTGTTGAAACAAAAGGTCTGATCGATCTGTCTAAAACTATTGATAAGAACTTGGATATGAAACATTTTTGTGAGGAGGCTATTAGTGGTGAGGCTTTGAACGATCGACCAGAAAAGTCATATTGTTTTTATATGTGCTGTATGCGAAGTTGCGATATTTAAACAACCAAAGATGCGATCGCGAGATGCTTTATGGGTTCCATCTATAAAGACGGAAAGGCATACTTGATGCTAAACAATGGTGTAAGAGAGAGTTGGTGGATTTGCTAACGCTGGCGCTCAGCTACTCGACATATTTGTAGATATTGACAATAAATAGCGGTTGTCAAGGCGATCGCTATGAATGTATATTGTCTGAAACTTTATAAAAGTTTAGACATGTAGTCTAGTGTAGTGTGGTGTGACATGAGTAAAGCTAATCCAATCTATATTCTCGGAGCAGGTCCAGCAGGACTAGCAGCGGCTTACACCTTAACTCAAAAAGGTCAGCCAGTCGTAGTAGTAGAAAGAGATACGAGGGTAGGCGGATTAGCAAAAAGTATTGAATATCAAGGCTTTATTCTAGATTTTGGTCCGCATCGCTTTTTCACCAAACTCGCTCCCGTACTCAAACTTTGGAGTGAAGTCTTAGGAAAAGATCGAGTCACTGTCAATCGCTTGACACGCATCTACTATGGGGGAAAGTATTTCAGCTATCCGCTTAAAGCGAAAGAAGCTCTACTGACGATGGGACCGATTGAGAGCGTCAAGATTCTCGTTTCATATGCTCAATCGCAGTTATTTCCCAATCGCCATCCCCGCAATTTTGCCCAATGGGTGACAAGTAGATTTGGTCGGCGGCTATTTGAAATATTTTTTCAGGCTTACACGGAAAAACTTTGGGGCATACCCTGTACGGAAATTAGTGCAGATTGGGCGGCGCAACGCATTAAAGGCTTATCTTTATTGAAAGCAGCTCGCAGTGCTTTATTGGGTAACGATGGCAAAGTCAAAACACTGATCGATCGCTTTGAATTTCCTCGGTTAGGTTCGGGTCAATTGTATGAAAAAATCGGTGAATACCTGCGCCAGCACAATCAAAGCGTGTTGTTAAACACAGAAGTCGTACAGGTTCACCACGATAACTCTCAAGTTACTCAAATCACATTAAGAAATCGCCAGACAGGAGAGGAGTCAACAGTCAACTGCGGTGGTGTAATTTCTTCCGTACCCATTAGTTTGTTGGTGCAGCAAATGAATCCAACTGCACCATCAGAGGCGATCGCAGCTGCTAAGTCTCTCAAATTTCGCAATACAATTTTGGTCTATTTGATCGTTGAAGGCAATAACTTATTCCCAGATAACTGGCTTTACATTAACGAGCCAAGCGTGCAATTAGGACGAGTCACCAATTTTGCGAATTGGTCGCCTGAGATGCTGCCAAACCAGCATCAAACACCATTGTGCTGCGAGTATTGGTGCAACTACGACGAACCGATGTGGCAGCAACCAGAAGCAGAATTGTTAGAGCGAGCAGAACGAGAACTGCGCAAAATTGGACTTTTACATCAAGAAAAAGTTTCTGGTGGATTTGTCGTTCGCTTACCCCGCACTTACCCAATTTATGCAGGTAACTATCAACAAGCACTAAGCGATATTCAGTCGTATTTGCAGCCATTTTCTAATCTTCAATTAGTCGGAAGATACGGTGCATTTAAATACAATAATCAAGACCATAGCTTATTGATGGGGATTCTAGCCGCAGAAAATGTTTTGAGTCCCGGCAAGCACAATCTTTGGTCGGTTAATTCGGATAGCGAATACCAAGAAGAAGCTAGTGCCACCGCTAAGACCACCACACATAAGACGGTGAAAAAACCTCGCCAACAAAAGACACTCAAAGTCTTGAAAGAATTTGGTGGCTACGTCTTTACAGGTGGAGCCGCAACAGTCGTTGATGTCGCGATCTTTTCATTGCTCGTTCAATCTGGCGTTTGGTCTGTCTCAGCCTTGTGTGTCAGCTATTTTATGGGATTGACGACTAATTTTTGGCTGAGCCGTCGCTTTGTTTTCGGGATCTATTGGAAGAACTGGCTAATTCAGTATGCCGTGTTTGCCACAGTTGCCCTCAACAGCTTGCTGGCAAATTTAGGATTGTTACAACTTTTAATGGACGATGCTGGTTGGAATGCTACTGCTGCCCGTTTGGTCAGTGCTGCTTGTGTAGCTCTACTTAGCTTTACGGGACACAAGATGTATTCTTTTGCGTCAAATCAACAGGAGTTTGTTCGCAAGCCTGAATAAATTGTCGTACATCAAAAGATATTGCCAGTGCTAAATATCATTGGGTTCAAACGTTACCCGCAAATCTACCAAGCTATCTGCTTAGGATTAGGATTTACGTTAATCCAAGTTCTCTTCGGGTGTTTGTTTTCAAATTCTCAAAATTTAGTAGAGGGCTATTCTAAGCTTTGCCGATGGGATTGTGACTGGTATACGCATATTATCGAACATGGCTATCGCAGTACGATTCCGCCCACGCCGCAAAATCCAGATTTGTCAAATGTGGCATTTTTTCCTGGCTATCCTGTCATTGCTGGGGCGATTAAGAACGTTTTCAATCTATCTACACAAACTGCTTTGCTACTAGCCGCACAGATAGCCTGTTGGGGGTTTTGGACATATGTATTTTTGTTGTTTCAACGCTGGCGGATTTCCGATCGACTATCCCTTTGCGGTGCGATCGCAATTTTAGTACATCCAGCCGCTTTTTATTTAGTCGCTGGTTACTCAGAATCGCTGTTTTTAATGATGTTGCTTGGTTTTCTCTACTGGACTGCATCAAAAAAGCGCGTTGCCTGGATTCTTGCTGCTACACACGGCTTTGTTATGACTGCAACACGGGTTGTTGGTCTACCAATAGCCATCTATCCCTTATTTCATTTTTGGCTATTGAGCGCTAAAGATCGACAAGCAAAACCATTTCGGTTTTGGCAAAAGAGTAGCAAATATTTGTTAGTCAGCGCCGTTTCTATTCTGGGTTCTCTCTTATTCTTTGCCTTTTGCTATTTCAAGTTTGGCGCTTGGAATTTCTACATGCAAACGCAAGCGATAGGATGGGGAGTCAAACCTAACTATTTAGCCATTTTCAAGCCAGAAAGTTATTTTGCTTTCCTTGACCCTAAAATTTTGAATTTACCTGGTGTAATTAATGCTATTTCAGTACCGTTCGCTTTGATTAGTTTTTTCATTGTTTTTTTACTCGAACGGAAAGCAGCACCTTTTTTGATAGAGGGAAGTTGGAAACAAAGAGCTGAATTTTATGTAGCTGGCTGGCTCATGTTTTATCTATCTGCTTGCGGTATGAGTAGCTTATCCATGACGAGCATGGTTCGCTACACTTTCTGCGTACATGTAGTGCTTGTACTAGCTACGATTCACCTTATATCTAGGACGCAATTTTACAGGTTGTTCAATCAAAAATGGATTGTTTTCCTACTATTGTTGATGGCAACTCCTTCATTGTTACTCCAAATGAAATTTGTGGGTATGTTTACGAATATGCAATGGGTTGCCTAAGCTTACCAATAGACCGCACAACTGACTAGAATGAAATAATTATTTCGATCCACGTTTTGTCAGTGTCAGTTCATAAAATCATCATTGATGCTACTCCCATGACTCCTCAACCTAGTGGAGTCGGGTTGCAGGTAGCAAACTTAATTCAATCGCTTTACTCCCTGCAAGCAGAGGAAAATTTTGAGTTAGGTATTGTCTACCAACCTGGAATTAAAGACTGGCTGCGCGGTAATTGGAGTGTCCCTGAAGTGTTAACGAAATATTCTTCAGTTCATTTCCTACCAATTCCAGTTAGAGTGTCTAATTTGTTATTATTTCCTACTTACAAATCAATTTGGTCATCCTTGGCAAAATCTTGGGGAAATCCAGACATATTGCACGGAACTAACTATTCGGTTTATCCTTGCGATCGCAGTTTCAAAGTCATGAATATATATGACGTTGCTTTTCTTAAATATCCTCAATATGTTAATACAGTCGCTAAAAGTTATGTAGAGAAAGTCAAACGCTGTCTGCGATGGACGGACTTAGTTTTAACCATCTCAGAAAGTTCTAAGCAAGATATTATTCAATATCTCAATGTTGCTGCCGAACGAGTTTTTGTTACACCATTGGCAAGTCGCTACTGTTCTAATTACTTATCATCTCAAAATATCGAACAGCTCAGCCAGTCAGTTAACTACGATTTTTCCAAGCCTTATCTATTATTTGTCAGTAACATAGAACCTAGAAAAAATATCATTTCTATTATAGTGGCATTTAATGAATTAAAACAAAAATATAAGATCGAACACAATCTTGTATTAATTGGTCGCAAAGGATGGAATTATCAAAGCATTTTTGCAGCGATTGAGGCATCGCCTTATCAAAAAGACATTTACCATCTTGACTATTTATCTGATGAATTAGTAGCACTATTTTATACTAGAGCTGATGTATTTGTTTATCCTTCTTATTATGAGGGATTTGGTTTACCCGTACTAGAAGCAATGACATTAGGCGCTCCGGTAGTCGCTTCTAATACTTCATCATTACCAGAAATCGCGGGAGATGCAGCTATATTAATCGACCCCAACGATTCAAATAGTTTAGCAGAGGCAATTTGGGAAGTTATTAATAACTCTCAATTGCGACATGAATTAATTCAGAAAGGTAAAGCAAGAGCAAAAGAATACTCCTGGCAGCACAATGCACGGGAAACATTCAAGGCTTACCGGAGTCTGTTGGTATAGCAATATTCTGGTTATAGCGTTTCCTACGTAGGTTAAATGCATTCGTAGGGGCGCACAGCTGTGCGCCCCTACAGATCTATGTACCTTATCCAATTGAGAATGGCTGTATCGATTGAATTTGGTTTAAACTGCATCATTGTTGGCTTGGCGATCGCATCACGATGATGGATGCTAACCTCTCCTATAAGAAGATGCAAACATTGTTAGTAACTGGTGGCTTGGGTTTTATTGGTTCTAACTTCATTTTAGAAGCGAGAGAAAAGCAATGGGCAAGGATCGTCAATTTAGATAAGTTAACTTATGCTAGCAATCCTCAAAACTTAGCCCAATTGCAGGACGATCGCGATTATCATTTTATCCGTGGAGATATCGGCGATCGCGAGCTATTATCTCATTTATTAGACCAATACCAGCCAGATGCAATTATTAACTTTGCGGCTGAAACCCATGTCGATCGCTCGATTCAAACTCCTTTAAATTTTATTCAAACTAATATAGTAGGAACATTCCAACTGTTAGAAGCTAGCAAAGCCTATTGGGACAAACTATCTGCATACAAACAAGAGCAATTCCGTTTCTTACACGTCTCTACAGATGAAGTCTACGGCTCTTTAGAACCAAAAGCTCCGCCATTTCGAGAAGATACCCCTTACGCGCCAAATAGTCCCTACGCAGCGTCAAAAGCCAGCTCAGATCATCTCGTCCGAGCTTACTGTCATACCTATGGTTTTCCCACTCTAATTACTAATTGCTCGAATAACTACGGTCCACGTCAGTTTCCCGAAAAACTAATCCCCTTACTAATTCTCAACGCTTTACACGGTCAACCTTTACCAATATATGGAGATGGGCAAAATATTCGAGATTGGTTGTATGTTACAGATCACTGCGAAGCTCTCTATTTAGTTTTACAACATAGTCGCGTAGGAGAAACTTATAATATTGGGGGGAAAAACGAACAACCTAACATCGCAGTCGTTGAGAAAATTTGCGCTATTCTTGACGATTTGGCTCCCAAACCTAATTTTCGTCACTCTTCTTTAATTACCTTTGTCAAAGACCGTCTCGGACACGACAGAAGGTATGCTATAGATTGCAGCAAAATCTCTAGGGAATTAGGCTGGCAACCAAAAGAGAACTTTGATAGTGGGTTGTTAAAGACAATTCAATGGTATCTGAGCAATCCGATTTGGGTAGAGCAAGTCTGAGCAAGTGTATTGTCAGCGAATGCTAATTAACTTATCTTTTCTCATCAATAAACCGACAGGAATTACAACTTACGCTCTGAATTTAATTCCGTACTTGCGATCGCTCGATCCTACCTTCCTAATTTCACCTGTTGCTGCTCGTCTTCTACCCACACCGCAGACTCAAGACACATATTATCCCATTCCTGCTAACTTAACCCCAGAACAAGGGACAGTCGGACATTTGCGGCGTTTATTCTGGACGCAATTGCAACTACCGCAAATTTATCGCCAATTGCGATCGCAATTATTATTCTCTCCCGTTCCAGAAGCACCCCTTTACACGCGCTGTCACTACATCGTCACAGTTCACGATCTCATCCCCTTGCGCTTTCCCAGACTTTCACCCTTAACTCCCTATCACCGCTATTACATCCCCCAAGTTCTCAGCCAAGCACAGCACGTTATTTGTAACTCCACTGCGACAGCCTCAGACATTATTAACTTTTTCCACATCCCAGCCGCTAAAATTACTCCCATACCCCTAGCATATGATGCCAACCATTTCCGCTGGCTCAACTTAGCTCAGCAGAATGAAACACGTCCTTACTTTATTTATATTGGTCGTCACGATCCGCACAAAAACTTACATCGATTAATTGCAGCTTTTGCAAAAATGTCGAGTTGTCAAAATTGCGATTTACTACTAGCTGGAACGGGCGATCGCCGCTATACTCCAAAGCTAGAAGCACAAAGTATAGAATTAGGAATTGCCGATCGCGTCAAGTTTCTAGATTACATTCCCTACGAACAACTACCAATTTTACTCAATCGGGCGATCGCATTAGTTTTTCCCAGTTTGTGGGAAGGATTTGGCTTACCCGTACTCGAAGCGATGGCTTGCGGTACTCCTGTAATTACATCCAATCTTTCCTCTTTACCAGAAGTAACAGGCGATGCGGCTTTATTAGTGAATCCCTACAACATTGAGGAGATTGCTGCTGCTATGGAAAGTATAGTTACCGATCGTCAACTGCGATCGCAGCTGTCTAATTTAAGTTTAACCAGAGCCAGTCAATTTAGTTGGGGAAAAACAGGACTAGCTACAGTTGAGGTGTTAAAAAGATTTTTATAGTTCGAGAGATGGGGATTTTTGTATCTCTACATGAATTAAATCAATGAATGTAATACCAACCACTTATCAATATCGCTCAAAACGCGATCGGGAATTTCCCAAGGAAACAAATGTGCGGTATTCGGGTAACAAATCCATTCAGAGTTGGGTAAATGTTGTGCAGTTTCTTGACTCGATTCTGGAGTAATATGACGGTCGGCTGCTCCCGCCATAATTAAACTAGGACACTGAATCTGCGATAAATCCTGAAGGCGATTGTAACCAGATTTAAGCGCCGTAAAGAGAGCGCGTTGGGCAGGAGAAGAAGTTTGCAAATACGCTGACACAGCATATTTAGCTATGTATTCGTAAGTAGCGGGAGTGTGCTGTTGAATTAAATAGCGAAAGAGAGATCGCTTACCAAAAGTATCTATATGCCACCGATCGCCGGGTTGTAAAGCATTTGAGATCGCCGCTAAGCCAGTATACAAATTATCTTGCCAGCTAATTGCTGGATGACTGCCGCGAGGACGAGCAGCTGTAGCGATTAAAATGAGTCCTTTAACTCGTTCTGGTAGCCTTAAAGCCAATTCCATCGCTAAGATTCCACCCAAAGACCAACCTAAAACCAGACATTCACTAATTTGATAGCGATCGAGGAGTGCTTCCAAGTCACACAGGTGATCGGTCATGGCGAAATCAGTCTGCGTGCGACTATTGCCGTATCCTCGTAAGTCGGGGGCTATTGTTTGAAAGCGTTGGCATAGGTGTTGAGTAAACACGGACATACTCAAACCAGAACCAGGATGACCGTGCAAGCAGAGGATCGGTAAACCTTTGCCTTGGACGTAAACATGCAAATTCACAACAGAAGCTGTCATCAATACTTTTTAGTTTTACTACTTTATCGTCTCTTTATTGCGATCGCCTATTTATCAGTAATTTTTCTGATTTGCGATCGCTACAACTATAGGAATACTTATAATATCGCAGATTCTAAATGGTTCATTATATCTACCGTTATGGCTGTCATTTGTCATTTTTCATTTATCAGAACAAGTAAGCGCGTAAAACCTTTGAATTTAATTTGAAATGAACGTAAAAGTATCGCGGTTAAATGGAATTTCAAGGCTCTATTTACTAGTATTATTGCTTGGATACATAGGCACTGGTTGGCTATTATCCGATTGTAATGCGAACTGGTTTACTTGGACAGGCACGCAAGTCATTACCGTGCATTTAGCTTGGGTTGGTTTTGATGCTGTTGCTTTGGCTGTAGCTTGGATTGTTTTACTGGTTTGGGTTGGAGCTTTTGCTATGACTTGGCCTCAAAGCATTCCTTGGGCAGGAATTCCGCCTTGGGCATTTGGTTTAGCTATGACTTGGATTATGGCATTAGGATTAATTTTGACCTTAGCTCAAGTAAAACATGCGTTACTATCTGCGGGGTTAAATAAACATTTCGCCTTTTGGTTTTTGGCAATCTTTACTTCGGTAGGTCTAGGCATAGGCAGAATATTAGCCGAAGGATTATTCCTAAATTAAGCGAATGAGAATTAATCGAAACAATAAATCTCTGGATTTTTATTTGATTTCTCAATTTTAAGAATATATTTCAATCCATATTTAGAGGTATTTGTGAAAGACTCACCTATTAAAGAGCAAGTGAATTTGCCTAATTATCGAACTAGAACTCCAGAATACTATTTACAGCAGATCGAACCAAATATTTTGGCAAGTTTTAATACAGAGCAGCTCCAAGTTATAATAAATATTTTAACTCAAGCAATCCCTCAACCCTCACCCAAAATTGTAGATTTTAGATTTAATATCGATCTGATATTTTCTCGATTTTATTTAGTTCTATTTGTTGGTAAAGATCGTCGAAAACGCAATCGGCAATATATACCTGAAAGACTTGCCAGAATCGGTAATGCGATCGCGGTTGTTATGCTCCTTTTGGGAGCAAATTTAGTCATTAGCGGCGTAATTTTATTATTTGCTTACTTATTGAAATCAGCAGTCGGCATAGATTTCTTCCCAGGACATATTTCGGACTCGGTGAAAGAGTTATAGAGACGCGATCGCGTCTCTATAAAATTAGCCCCTAGTTTCCGCTCAGACGCTCTATACTTATAGTTTGGACTGTGAAGCAAAGAGGAAGCGAGAGATGGCATCCATCATCCGCGAGTTGCACGGACAACTAGTGAAGAAAGAACGCTCAGCGGTGGAAATTACGCAAGAGGTGCTGGATCGGATTCAAGCACTAGAACCAAAGATCCACAGCTTTTTGTGCGTGACAGCGGATAAAGCACTGGAACAAGCGAAAGCCGTGGATGCCAAAATTGCGGCTGGAGAAGAGATTGGGTTATTGGCTGGGATTCCCGTGGGTGTGAAGGACAATATGTGTACCAAGGGAATTCCCACGACTTGCGCCTCCAAGATTTTAGAAAACTTCGTCCCACCCTACGAATCAACGGTAACGCAAAAATTAGCGGATGCTGGGGCAGTGACAGTGGGAAAAACCAACTTAGACGAGTTTGCGATGGGGAGTTCCACCGAAAACTCCGCATTTCAACTCACGGCTAATCCTTGGGATTTGGAACGGGTTCCTGGCGGTTCTTCTGGGGGTTCGGCGGCGGCTGTAGCGGCGCATGAGTGCGTCGTTTCCCTGGGTTCCGATACAGGTGGTTCGATCCGCCAACCTGCATCTTTTTGCGGTGTTGTGGGCATGAAGCCAACTTATGGATTAGTGTCGCGTTATGGTTTGGTGGCTTTTGCTTCCTCTTTGGATCAAATTGGACCCTTTGGACGCACGGTAGAAGATGCAGCAATTTTATTAGGCGCGATCGCGGGTTACGATCCGAAAGATTCTACGAGTTTGAAGGTCGAAATCCCTGACTACACCCAATTTCTCAAACCCGATCTCAAATCGATGCGAATTGGGATCGTGAGAGAAACTTTTGCTGAGGGTTTAGATCCGGCTGTAGAACAAGCTGTTAATAAGGCGATCGAACAGTTAAAGCAACTCGGTGCGGAAATTAAAGAAGTTTCCTGTCCGCGTTTCCGCTATGGTTTGCCAACTTATTACATCATTGCTCCCAGCGAAGCTTCGGCTAATTTGGCACGTTACGATGGCGTAAAATATGGTTTGCGCGTTCCTGATGCTGAGAATCTAATTGATATGTACGCTCGGACTAGGGCAATGGGTTTTGGAAAGGAAGTCAAGCGTCGGATTATGGTAGGAACGTATGCCTTATCTGCTGGTTACTACGATGCTTACTACTTAAAAGCACAAAAAGTCCGTACTTTAATTAAACAAGACTTTGAAACTGCTTTTGGGCAGGTGGATGTGTTAGTTACCCCCACAGTTCCCATGACAGCATTTAAAGCAGGGGAAAAAACTGACGATCCGCTAAGTATGTATTTAACCGATTTGATGACAATTACGGTAAATTTGGCAGGTTTGCCAGGATTGAGTATTCCCTGCGGTTTTGACGAGAAAGGAATGCCGATTGGGATGCAATTGATTGGAAATGTGTTGCGGGAAGACCAATTATTTCAAGTCGCTCACGCTTACGAACAAGCTACAGAGTGGCATAAATCCAAGCCAAGTCTATAGTTTTATAGTATTGGTAGGGTGCGTTACGCCAAAAGCTAACGCCCCCTACTACAAATTGTTATTTATAATACTTATTCAGAAATTTTGATAGTGAGAAATAAAGTAGTTAATATGGGTTTGCTAGTATTTGGAACTATGCTATTTTTTACGCACGTTTCAGTAGCTTTTCACCCTGAAAATAGCAGCGGTATAAAAGTCAAAGTTTTGCCAATAATTTATGGAATGCCGAGTCCAAAAGATAGTGAGGCAGCAAGAAGAGGGGAGATAGTATTAGGTGGTTGTCTGCCTAGTATCTATAACCCCCGTTGGCAGGTGTTAGTAAAAATTCCTCACCGGCTCCAGTTGGGTAATGAGGATGAAATACTTGATAAGAGTTATGTACGAGAAAGTCTCAGATCTCGATCCCCCCAACCCCCCTTAAAAAGGGGGGCTGAAGGCAATCTAATTTAGTGCCAAGATAAACTTTGGTACGTGCCTAAAAGTAGTGGCTAAAACAAAGAGCGGATGTATTTGTCTAAGCGATCCATGCCCTTCTCAATCGATGTCATATCGGTAGCATAGGAAAGACGAATGCGATCGCCCGATCCAAATGCAATTCCAGGGATTGCCGCAACTTGGTACGACTCTAAAAGTTCTTGACAAAAATCCATTGATGTCTTGCCAGTTTTACCGATCTCGACAAAAATGTAAAATGCTCCATCGGGTTTGGCATAAGTCACTTCTGGAATTGCATCTAATCTTTGCATCATGACTTCTCGCCTTTTGGCAAAAGCTTGACGCATTTGTTCGACGCATTCTTGAGAACTCTCTAAAGCCGCGATCGCGCCAAATTGAGCGAAGGTACACACGTTAGACGTACTATGACCTTGAATCGTACTCGCAGCTTTGATTAACTCTACTGCACCCGCTAAATAGCCGACACGCCAACCCGTCATTGAGTAAGCTTTAGCAAAGCCATGACTGATAATGGTACGGTCAAAGATTTCTTTACCTAGAGAACCGATACTGACGTGTTTTACATCTGTATATAGTAATTTCTCGTAAATTTCATCCGATACAACTAAAATATCCTTCTCAACCACAACCTCCGCGAGTGCCTTCAGTTCTTCTGGCGTATAGACAACACCCGTAGGGTTAGAAGGAGAGTTGAGGACAAATAGCTTAGTTTTTGGCGTAATGCTAGCACGCAATTGGTCGGGAGTTATTTTACAGCTAGCATCCGTCTGAACGATTACTGGTGTTCCGCCAGCAAGAATAACCATTTCAGGATAGCTCAGCCAGTAGGGGGCGGGAATAATTACCTCGTCTCCCACCTCAATCAGCGCCATCATCAAGTTATATAAACCGTGTTTGCCACCGTTAGTGACGATGATATTTTCAGCTTGGTAGTTTAGACCATTATCTGCTTTCAGCTTGTGGGCGATCGCCTGTCTTAACTTGGGTTCCCCAGCCGCCGCACCATATCTCGTCTTACCTTCATCTAAGGCTTTTTTTGCGGCTGCTTTGATGTGTTCTGGAGTATCAAAGTCTGGTTCTCCGGCGCTGAAGCTACAAACATCTATTCCTTCAGCTTTCATGGCTTTGGCTTTGGCGGAAATTGCCAAGGTCAAAGAAGGCGTTACCTTACCCACTCGTGCTGCCAGTTTCATTGTCACTACCGATTGCAAAACTCCAATTCAGTTAAGCATATCTTAAAGTAAACGTCTGAATTTGTGTCTTTTACTGCTAAGAATTTTGATTTGTGTACGGGCGCGTTTAGCGTCAGATTTGCGACGGCTAATTTGTGTACGGGCGCGTTTAGCTAAAGATTCCCGACTTGGGCAAGGAATCTGGGGACAAAACCCGCCCCTACGACTCCTTTCTGCTACTTTCTCGAACGAATTCTGCCTGTGGTTGGATGATGAAATAGAAGTGCTTCCTCATACACTGGCTCTAGTAAAGATACTCACTTCATTCGAATGGTTGAACTTCTGCAATCTCCGGCATCTCGCCTAACTACCAAGCTACCTTTCGAGCGAGTCAAAACCGCCGTACAACAAATAACGCTGCGCCGATTTAATGAGAAGATTCTCATGCAGAATTTAAATGATTTTCATGCAGGTTTGTCATGCTGGGCAGTAGGAGCAACTTAATTTCTCCTTAAACTCAGTAAATTTTACGATTTGTAAAATTGGAGGATGAGAGTATGAAAAGTCCTCGTTTGACCAAGCGAAATCGCGATCGCCAGCTAGCTTTACCCAAGCGTTCTCAATCGCGCTGGGAAACTTTGCCAGTTCCTTGGATGCTGGCTCAGGTTATGGATGAAGAAGACCCGCAAAAACAGGGTAATACATGAAGATTGGGACTTTGGACGCGATTGTCCAAAGTCCTACTTTTAAAGCATCAAGCGATCGTTACTTCTGATGAGAGGTAAACATCTTGAATCGCGTGGAATAACTTGACTCCTTCTTCAAAGGGGCGTTGGAAGGTTTTGCGACCGGAGATTAAGCCAGAACCGCCAGCCCGTTTGTTAATTACAGCCGTACGAATAGCTTCAGCAAAATCATTTTTACCAGAAGCACCACCAGAGTTAATTAATCCCACTCGTCCGCTGTAGCAATTGAGAACTTGGTAGCGGGTGAGATCGATTGGATGATCGCTCGTTAAATCGGTATAGATTCTTTCGTTGGTTTTGCCGTAGCTTTTGCCGCTAGCTTTAGCAACAGCTTCGTAACCGCGATCGAGTTCTGGCAGTTTTTGTTTGATAATATCGGCTTCAATCGTGACACCCAGGTGGTTTGCCTGTCCGGTGAGGTCGCCTGCTAGGTGATAATCTTTGTCTTGTTTAAAGGCGTTGTTACGCAAATAGCACCACAAAATAGTTGCCATTCCTAATTCGTGGGCGCGGGCAAAAGCACGGCTAATTTCTTGAATTTGGCGCGTAGAGTTTTCCGAACCGAAGTATATTGTAGCCCCAACTGCCACAGCTCCTAAATTCCAAGCTTGCTCGACCGAACCGAACAAAACTTGATCGAATTGATTGGGAAAAGTGAGTAACTCGTTGTGATTGATTTTGACAATGAAGGGGATTTTGTGGGCGTACTTGCGAGACACTATACCCAAAACGCCCAACGTGGTAGCAACAGCGTTACACTCGGCTGCCATTGCCAATTTAACGATATTCTCTGGATCGAAATACATCGGATTGGGTGCAAACGAAGCCCCTGCGGAGTGTTCGATTCCTTGGTCTACTGGCAAAATTGAAAGATAACCCGTATTTGCCAATCGCCCGTGTGAGTAGAGTTGTTGAAGGCTGCGCAATACTTGCGGATTGCGATCGCTAATGCTGAAAATTCGGTCCACCATGTCTGGGCTTGGCAGATGTAACAAATCTTTGGGAACCTTAGCTTTGTACGTGAGGAGGTCTTCTGCTTCTTGACCCAACCAAGACTCAATCGCTTGGGGTGCAGACAGCGTAGCAGTCATAGCATTTTCCCTTAATGAGTTTCAACTCCCATTCTGACAAGAATAAATATTTGTTGCGCTGTTCCATTTGGACGGTTTCCCATCTTCTTAGCTCCTACTTTTTATTTTTAGTTTTCAGTTGCTTACCCTTAAGACAGTCAGAATTTATTTGTTGTCAAAATATAGTTATTAAAACGTAACTTATCAAGGGCTACAAATGTAAATGTCTGGTTAATAGACCGAACATAATGACTCACAACTGCAAACGGTTATTTATGCTACAAATCAAGTTAAGAGGGAGTGAAAACCTTTCAATAGGGGAGCGATCGCACTCAAGTTATCGCACCTAGATTGCAATCGAATTGCCTCAATGCCTTAAACAGGGAGTCTGCCATCTGTGGTACTACAAGCACAACCAACCACTTACGAACCAAAGACACAAGAAATCGCCAAACAACTCTTAGCGGCGACGCGAGAAAATCGTTCGTTTTTTGCCTCAATTCGCGACCAAATGCGCTGGGATGACAAGTTACTCGCCTGGGCAATGAGTAATCCTGGGTTGCGGGTGCAGCTATTTCGTTTTATTGACTGTTTGCCTGCTTTACGGAGTAAGCCAGAAATTGCCCGCCATTTGCAAGAATACCTTGGCGATGAGTCGGTAGAACTTCCGACTGCTTTGAAAGGAATGCTCAATTTTGCTAACCCAGATTCTATGCCGGCACAGGTAGCAGCGACGACTGTATCTACAGCTGTAGAAACATTAGCGCATAAATATATTGCTGGAGAAAATATTCAGCAGACATTAAAGACAATCGAACGGCTGCGCAAGGAAAAAATGGCGTTCACCATCGATATTTTGGGTGAAGCAGTCATTACCGAAGCAGAAGCGCAGTCATATTTAGAACGTTATTTAGATTTAATGGCACAGCTAGCAGCAGCTAGCAAGAATTGGAAACCAGTTGCCCAAATTGATGCAGCTGATGGGGAAGCTTTGCCACAGGTACAAGTTTCAGTAAAGCTGACGGCGTTTTACTCTCAGTTCGATCCGTTGGATGCGGCGGGTAGTGCGGCAAGAGTTAGCGATCGCATCCGAACTGTATTAAGAAAAGCCCAAGAATTAGGCGTATCGATCCATTTTGATATGGAACAATACGCTTATAAAGACCTGATTTTTTCTATTTTAAAACAAGTCCTTCAAGAAGAAGAATTTCGCAGTCGTACGGATGTTGGTGTCACAGTTCAAGCATATTTGCGCGATAGCGAACGAGATACGCAAGATCTAATCGCTTGGGTAAAACAGCGAGGCTATCCCTTAACTGTAAGACTGGTTAAAGGTGCTTACTGGGATCAGGAAACAATTAAAGCCGAACAAAAGCACTGGCAGCAACCCGTATTTAATGACAAAGCAGCTACAGATCTTAACTTTGAAAAAATTACCCAGTTGTTGTTAGAAAATCACGAATACGTCTATTCGGCAATAGGTAGTCATAACGTGCGATCGCAAGCTCATGCAATTGCGATCGCTGAAACTCTCAAGATTCCTCGTCGTCGCTTTGAAATGCAAGTGCTGTACGGCATGGGCGATAAACTGGCAAAAGCGTTGAGCGATCGCGGTTATCGAGTCCGGGTATATTGTCCCTACGGCGAACTTTTACCCGGAATGGCTTATCTAATTCGTCGTTTGTTGGAAAACACCGCCAATAGTTCCTTCCTGCGGCAAAATTTGGAAGAACGTCCGATTGAGGAATTGATCGCGCCACCGATGGTTAAAAATGTAGAGACATTACATGTAACGTCTTTACAAAAACCATTTCATCCAGCAGCAGATACAGACTACGCCGCAGTCGAGGCGAGAGAACAGTCACAACAGGCTTTTCAACAAGTGCGACAGTTATTTGGTAAAACCTATTTGCCTCTAGTAAATGGCGAGTACGTTTCTACAGAAGAAATTATTGATTCTGTAAACCCATCAAATTTCAGCGAGGTGGTGGGAAAAGTCGGACTCCTAAGCGTCGAACAAGCAGAACAGGCAATGCAAGCGGCGAAGGCGGCGTTTCCTGGGTGGAAAAATACCCCAGCCAAACAACGGGCAAGTATTTTGCGTAAAGCTGGCGATTTGATGGAACTCCGTCGTGCTGAGTTATCAGCTTGGATTGTCTTGGAAGTCGGAAAACCAGTCAAAGAAGCCGATGCAGAAGTATCGGAGGCGATCGATTTCTGTCGTTATTATGCGGCGGAAATGGAAAGATTGGATGCGGGTTATAACTACGACGTGGCAGGGGAAACAAACCGTTACCTTTACCAACCGAGGGGAATTGCGGTGGTGATTTCTCCTTGGAATTTTCCTTTAGCGATCGCCACTGGTATGACTGTAGCAGCCTTGGTAGCAGGAAACTGTACTCTCCTCAAGCCTGCGGAAACATCTTCAGTCATTGCGGCGAAATTAACTGAAATTTTGGTTGAAGCCGGATTTCCCAAAGGTGTCTATCAATTTGTACCTGGCAAAGGTTCTAAAGTGGGGGCGCACTTGGTAAACCATCCTGACACGCACTTAATTGCATTTACAGGTTCCCGCGAAGTGGGTTGTCGGATTTATGCGGAAGCGGCAAAAGTTCAATCAGGACAAAAGCATCTGAAGCGCGTCATCGCTGAGATGGGTGGTAAGAATGGGATGATTGTCGATGAAAGTGCCGACTTAGACCAAGCCGTGGTGGGTGTGGTGCAATCGGCTTTCGGTTACAGCGGACAAAAGTGTTCGGCTGCATCAAGAGTCATTGTTTTAGATTCAGTCTACGATACTTTCATTCACCGCTTAGTAGAAGCGACGCGATCGCTCAACATCGGTGCAACGGAATTACCCAGCACTCAAGTTGGTCCCGTGATTGACGGTAATGCTCAAGCACGTATCCGCGAGTATATCGAGCAAGGACGACAAGAAGCAAAAGTTGCTGTAGAAATTTCTGCTCCAGATAACGGCTATTTTGTCAACCCTACGATTTTTACCGAAGTGCCTCCCACAGCCACGATCGCCCAAGAAGAGATTTTTGGTCCCGTGGTAGCAGTAATTCGAGTGAAGAACTTTGAAGAGGCGATCGCAGTGGCTAACGGTACTGACTACGCCTTGACAGGGGGACTGTATTCTCGTACCCCATCTCATATCCAGATGGCACAGGAACAATTTGAAGTTGGTAACTTGTATATCAACCGCACGATTACGGGTGCGATCGTTGCCAGACAACCCTTTGGCGGCTTTAAAATGTCTGGAGTTGGTTCCAAAGCTGGTGGTCCCGATTATTTATTACAATTTTTGGAGCCGCGTACAGTTACGGAAAACGTTCAGCGTCAGGGTTTTGCCCCCATCGAAGGTGCAGAATAAATCGACATAGGTAATTTACCCAAATAATGTATGGGCGGGTTCACCAAAAATTTCTGTTTCCATTCAACAATATTGCTAAACCCGCCCTGTCCCAAATTGTAATTTCCAATAGAGAGTATTGGATTGTAGATTGGCGCAAGCAACAGGTTGAAGTTTATCGGCGCGAACAAGCGGTTTTAAATTTAGTTGCCACTTTGATGAGTGGAGATGAGTTAAATTCACCTTTATTACCTGGTTTTACCTGTGCGATCGCATCGTTATTTGCTTAAAATAAATCGATCGCGCAAAGTCGCAAAGACACAAAGTTGTATAAGGTAATCTGTGTTAAAAGCCGAAATGTTCTAGAGCAAATGTCAAGCAATTTTGATATTACTTTAACAATTAAAGTTGCTGAATTACCTGAAGATTTTTCAGCCATGCGATCGGTGAGAGCGGCAGTTTTTCAATTAGAACAGAGAATAGAGCCAGAATTAGATTTTGATGGCAAAGATGAAACCTCAGATCAGCTCGTTGCATACATCAATGACCAACCAATCGGCACTGCTAGAATTAGATATTTAGACGATCGCACGGCAAAAATTGAGAGGCTAGCCGTCTTGCCAATTGTTAGAGGGAAAGGCATTGGTAAATTAATCATGGAAAAAGCGATCGAGCTGGCAGCCCAAAAAAAGATGCAAGAAGTCGTCATCCACTCCCAAGAATACATCCAGGGATTGCATCAAAAATTAGGTTTTGAGCCAGAAGGAGCAGTATTTGAAGAAGCTGGCATTCCCCATGTCAAAATGAGGAAGAAATTAGGCTCAACCTATTGATTTCGTGTTAGCTAAATTCAAACAGCACCATTTACTCATTCTCCTGCTGATATGGTTAGCGGGAGTAGCGATCGATCGCATCTGGTTTGCTTGCGATCGTTCTGTTCCAGATTGGGATCGGGCGGAATATCTTACGAGTTCGTTGAATTACTGGCAAGCACTACAACAGCCTCAGTGGTTCAGTAGCGATTGGTGGACTGACTTTTGGCAGCTTTCCACAAAAGTCCCTCCCTTAACGCAGATTGCTGCGGCTATTACCCAACTGATTTTTGGCACTGGCGGCGATCGCGCTACGTTGGTAAATTCATTTTTCAGTGCCATCCTGCTGGTTTCCATCTACGGACTAGGGATACAACTATTTAGCGCCGAAGTCGGATTATGGGCAGCTGGCATATGTCAACTCATCCCAGGATTATATAAGTTACGCCTAGACTTTTTACTCGATTATCCCCTTACGGCTGTCGTGACGCTGTGTTTTTGGTGTCTGACAGTGTGGAGGATGAGGGGACAAGGGAAAATGCAATATCGTAGGGGCGCACAGCTGTGCGCCCCTACACCCTCAATAATCCCCAATTGGTTTTGGGCGATCGCATTTGGCATTTCTCTAGGTTTAGCATTGTTAGTCAAGCAGACAGCGTTGTTTTTTCTGTTCGTGCCGATCGTCTGGACTGGGGTTGAAACGATTCGCAAACCTCATATTGGGCGGATCTGCCAATTTGCGATCGCTCTACTGCTATCGGCGATCGTGTTTATGCCGTGGTATCAGACAAACTGGTTGCTGATTCTAACTGGGGGAAAACGAGCAACAATAGATTCTGCCCTAGCTGAAGGCGATCCAGCCCTCAATACCCTTGATGCTTGGACTTACTACTGGAAACTACTCCCCGAGCATATTTCTTGGGTACTTTTGCTCGTACCAATCGTAGGACTATTACTTTATAAAAGTCAAAAGTTAAAAGTCAAAAGTCAAAAGAAGAATTCGACTGCCGGCTACGCGGCTCCGATGCGCAGAGAACCTCACCTGAAGCCCGACTCACTCATATGGCTTGCAATCTTCCTCATCGGTGCGTATCTGCTCTGTTCGCTCAACATTAATAAAGACAGTCGCTATGTCGTGCCTTATTTACCTGGAGTCGCGCTGTTTCTTGCCTATGGTATGACGTGCTGGCGCGGGCGCTGGGGTCAGCAAATTCGCTGGGCTACGGTGGGTTTAGCAGTGTTAGTCACGGGGTTAAATTTGTTTCCTATAGGAGGACTATTAGGTAGCCGTGTTGCTTCAATTCTCAGTCCTAATGCCAAACATTATGCTTATATGGGGTCAGAATATCCTCACGAGCGAGTCATTGAAGAGATCGTCCAAACTGCGCCTTATATTAGATCCAATTTGGGTGTATTGCCTTCAACGTTAGAAGTCAATCAACACAACTTAAATTATTTTGGAGCATTACGAAATTTTCAGGTTTATGGACGGCAAGTAGGGACGCGCCAACAGCAAATTGTCCAAGACGGGCGATCGCTCGATTGGTTTGTCACGAAAACAGGCGAACAAGGTTCGGTTCCAGATGCTCAAAGTGCTATGGTACAGTACGTGGAACAGTCTCCCGATTTCAATTTACAAAAAACTTGGGCTTTACCCGACAGTAGCAGCTTGAAACTGTATCATCGCCGCGTACCGCAGGTAGAAGTCGGGAGTCGAAGGAAGAGGGAACAAGGGGACAAGGGAGACAAGGGAGACAAGGGAGACAAGGGAGAGGGGGGAGACAAGGGAGACAAGGGAGAGGGGGGAGACAAGGGGAACAAGGGGGACAAGGGAGAAAAAACACGCACCACGCACCACACACCACACACCACTCTGTCACCAACAACCAACAACCAACAACCAACCACTCACATAACACTATCAAGAGTTACAGTACCGTCAGTAGCACCGCCCGGAAAGCCGATTCCGGTGACTTATGAGTGGTCTGGGACATGGGAGCAGTTGCAACCGGGTATTGTGTTACTCACATGGAAAAATCAGGATAGTGACAAACAAAGCGATCGCTGGATCCACGATCGCGGTCTTGGTCTTGGTCTTTTAGTAGCAACAGAGCAACTACCAACTACCAACTACCAATTACCAATTACCAATTACCAATTACCAATTACCAATTTTGTAACAGAACATTCAGCAATGATGCCTCCATCCGATCTATCTGCGGGAATTTACACTTTGGAGGCGACATATCTCAACCGCAATACAGGTGAAACTTATCCCATCACCGTACCACCAGTAGCTTTACAAATTGACCCTGGGGCTACAGCCACACCTGCACCGGAATTAGATTTAGTTACGCAAGAACGACTTTTAGCAGCAACCTTACCTCAAGGAATTAAGGCATTAGATCGTGTCTTTGCGGAAGTCGGACGGATTAATCAATACGACCCGATCCAAGACTATTTAGTACAGGTACAATTGGCAATGGAGTACAGGCTGAAACAGGAACCACAAAATTTAGATTGGGCTTACGCTCTGACGTTAGCTCAAATATTACAGCAAAAAGTACAAGGCGCGATCGCGGCTTTGGAACGAGTGACGCAGCTAGATGCGCAAAATCCCTATGCCTATGCCTACCTTGCCTTTGTCCATTTATATAACTGGAATGGAGCCGCCGCCCAAACTGCCCTCAAACCTGCTTTAGCACTCAACTCCAACATTCCAGAATTACATGCCCTACATGGAATTGCTGCTCTGATGCAAGGCAATCTCGTCCAAGCTTGGCAAGACTATAGAGTAGTCGTAAGTCGTAAGTCATAAGTCGTACATTGGCAAACAGAGGAGCGCGTGGTAATTTCTCCCTTGTCCTCCTTGTCTCCCTTGTCTCCCTTGTCTTTCTATCGCGGGGCATGTCTAGCTTGATACTAAAACAGGGCGACAGCCTGCCAATACACCGTGCAAGTTGACGACTTTACCGATAACGGCGATCGCAGGGGCGCTAAAACCGGTAGTTTCTACTTGCGCCACAATTGTTGCTAAAGTACCGATCAATTCCTCTTGTTCCGGTCGAGTTCCCCAACGTACTAGAGCTACTGGTGTATCTGCACTTAACCCTGCCTCGCATAGCTGCTCGATAATATAAGGTAAATTGTGGACTCCCATATAAATTGCGATCGTTTCCGAACCTTGGGCTACAGCTGCCCAATTGACTTTGGGGCGATACTTGCCTGCTGCTTCGTGACCCGTAACAAACGTGACTGAAGAACTATAATCTCTATGGGTTAATGGGATACCTGCATAAGCTGGAGCTGCAATACCGGAAGTAATACCAGGCACGACTTCCACTGACACCCCAGCTGCTACCAAATCTTCCATCTCTTCGCCGCCACGCCCGAAGATAAATGGATCGCCCCCTTTTAATCGCACCACCACTGCATTATCTCGTGCCTTTTCGATCAATAACTGGGTCGTATCTTCCTGCACCAACGAATGCTTTCCCCGCCGCTTTCCTGCATTGATTTTTTCTGCCAAGGGGTTAATCATGCCTAGAATTGCCGGACTTACGAGGGCATCGTAAACCACAACATCGGCACATTCCAACAATGCCTTACCTTTGAGTGTAAATAAACCAGGGTCACCTGGACCCGCACCCACTAAGTAGACTTTACCCACGAACTCGTTCATTCTCTTCCTTGGCGTTTTGGCAGTTGATATGTCAATAAATCTACGTCTCGATCGCATCCCAAATTAGATCCGCTAATTCCTGAGTTGCCCCTAGTGGCTGCATCAGACAAAATTCGATCGCGGGAAACTGTTGTTGTAATTGTCCTACAACTTCCGCGATCGCATCGGTAATCCCTCCGGCAAACAAGAAATACGGGAGGATCGCAATTCGTCGCCATCCTGCGAGTACCAACTCTTGCACTCGTGCGTCTAAACTGGGAGCAACCGACCAATATGCCGTTACAGCACTTATTTGTTGGGCGATCGCTTCTACAGGATGCTCAGAACCCTTACGCCGACTTCCATGTGCGAGCAAGATTGTTTGCTCTGCCTGCGTCCGGTCTAGCTGCTGTTGCAACAGCCTTGCTAAGCCAGTATGGGAACCTAAATGAGGGCGTAATTCCAGCTTTACCTTAACTTTCAAGGCTTGTCGCGCCTGCTCCACTTCTGCTGGAATATCTTCCATAACATGGACTCCCGGCAAGAGAAACAGAGGCACGATCTGCACTTGCTGATATCCGCAAGACAAGGCGCGATCGCTAAACTCTGCAATTTGCTGGTGCAGTGGCTTCTGGCTTAGCTCTAAACAAGCAGTACCTATTAGAGGGAGTCGGGAGTCGGGAGTCGGGAGTCGGGAGTTAGGCAAGGGTGTGGAGTGTGGGGTGCGTGGTGCGTGAGAAGAGGCTCTCTTGCGCTCTTGCGAGAGGCAAGAGACTTGTAACTTGTGACTTATAGTTGCTCCCTCAGCCTCTTGGGCTCCCTGGGCTCCCTCAGCTCTCTTCTCCCCCCTGCTCCCTTGCAAAAGCCATGCCAAGCGTTCCAGCGCCACTTGTGGGCGCGGATCTCGACTGCCGTGAGATACCAGTAGATAGGCGGAGCGCATCGATAGATTAGGAGTTTGACAATTTGAGAATTTGAGCGTGACTCGATTGTGTGATTTATCTAGCAAATGGCTTTAAGATAAGATTTTCTGTATCAATTGCTGCTATTATTTCAGTTACGAACAGATCGCAAGACGTTTTTTGATTTTCGCCGCGATCGCCTTCTAACGAACCCTACCTACTTTTTGCGTCTTTACAATTTTACAAATATAGCATTTCTGCTTGAGTCTTAAGACCTATAATCAGAAAACATTTCTAGCCTGCTTGTCGTGGAACAAACGAGCGATGACCAATGACTAATGGCAGTTATAACGAAAAGTTCGATCGCTCGTGAAGTCTTGCGATAAAAATAAGTTAGTAGATTTAACATCCACTAACTTATATTGCATTGATTGTATTATCAAACTAAAAGTTACGAACCTACGTTGTCTCTAACCTGAATTCCTAGCCTTTAGTCACTTGGTTCACTGGGTCAGCAATATAGCGGAATGATGGTTCTGCGTTCCAAGGACCGCGTTCGTCCTGCGTACCGTTAGTGGATAGATTGTAATAGATATCAACTGTCTCGTCAGGCTGAATATTACCAAAGAAAGGTTCGGTCAGCTTGCCCATAGAATCTAGAGCTTTCATGAACATCTGCGTATGGGAAATTTCCCGTGTTAGCAAATGCACTAAAGCATTCTTTGTCCCCTCATCAGTTGACAGCTTAATTAATTCTTCGTAGGTTTGTCTTGCTCCAGCTTCCGCAGCAATATTAGCCCGCAAGTCCCGCACGACATCGCCACCTTCATTGAGATAACTAGCCGTCCAAGCATTCCCCTGGCTGTCTAAAAAGTGAGGACCCATCCCACGCACGGCAAACAAAGTACTTTTATATGCATCGGTTTGGTCTACATTTTTAGTGTGAGCTTCAATCATTTTGCCCACCATTTCTAAGTGACCGAATTCCTCGATCGCGATATCTTGCAGCATATCGCGAATCCCGGCGTTTTCTACATGAAAAGACTGTACCCAGTATTGTAGAGCCGCAGAAAGTTCGCCTGTTGCACCACCAAATTGTTCTAGCAAAAGTTGAGCAAAGCGAGGATTTGGTTCTTTAATGTTTACAACGTGAATTGGTTCTTTTTTATGAAAAAACATGCAAATTCTCCTCTCTCAGATTTTCACAATTAGCGATCGCTCTTCCTGAAAAAACTTGGCTCTCTCGGTGACGAAATCTCCTTGTCACAAAAAATTCATAACAACTGAGATTTGATTTAGTTTTTTGTAAAATCTGCGATCGCCATGACTACAGGCTAAAATTACTGGTGTTACATCCACCAAAACCAGTTTAAACCCAGCAACCACAGTGGCGAGTGCGTCTGAGGAAAGAGTTTTTATAAGTCGTAAGTCGTAAGTCGTACCCCATAATTAATAAAGTCACGCATGACTAGTTAGAATTTCATTTTGATAGTCATGTGGGCGATGCCCACCCTACTAATGTGGCTTTTGTACGGGCGAGTTTAGCCAATAAACTGACAGCCAAAACCCGTAATTTTTCGGTCAAAACTCGCCCCTACGACTTTTGACTTTTGATTAACTACTGCTTCTGGGCAGAGTAGGTAAAAAAGTTTTGCATTGCACCGACCGTTTGAAACCGATATGACGGAATTACGCCACCAACGGCAAGATCGGTAGTATAGATGCTGAATAAAAGAAAGTTTTGTCGCTTAGTGTTGTTAGCTACAATACGTTGGATAACAGGAGAACTAGAATCAACTAAGTCACTACAATTTTGCTGCAAAGCCAGACCGAAGATGTTCGGCGCTTGCGGGCAAACTTCATCCTTGATGTAAGTTCCTAACCGTTCGCCAGCATAAATCTCGTAGGCAGAGCGATCGGGATTAGTCAATGCCATTACCACTCCCAGCCCGCCAAGAACTGCTAATCCTATATAACTAATACTTGTCGATCGCTTCATGCTGCATATCTTATGTTACTTCTGACTCTGTTGCTGGACTAAATGTAGGTTAGCTCGGTTCCAGTGCCGATCAATATTGAGAAATAGCTGATAAGATAGTATACTGGTATATACAATGGCGAGCGTAGCCAAGTGGTTAAGGCAGAGGATTGTGGTTCCTCCACTCGTGGGTTCGAGTCCCATCGTTCGCCCTGATGGCAAATTTTGCCCTGATGGTAAATTTTGATTGAAAGCATCGATCGCGATCGCGCATAACTATACTCTATTCATAGAATTTACTCCCTGGAGTGCAAGGGTAACAGCTTCTATTAATTGCTCTGGTTCGATGGGCTTAGCAATATGCTTTTGAAAGCCTGCTGATAACGCTTTTTGCCGATCGCATTCTCCCGCGTAGGCAGTTAGCGCGATTGCTGGAATCTTGCCTCCTTGCCCTAGTGACAAAGCTCTAATTTGCTGCATCAGCATGTAACCATCCATACCAGGCATTCCAATATCGCTGATTAAGATATCTATCTGCGATGTAAACACTTCTAAAGCAGCAACAGCTGAGCTAACTGCGGTAACAGTAGCTCCTGCCTCTGCCAACAAGAAAGTCACAAAATCTCGCGAATCAGCATCGTCGTCAACGACTAAAACCTGTACGCCAGCGAGGGGAGCCGGTAGGGGCGATCGGCAGTACGCCGTTACACCGGAGTCGAGAACCGGAAATTCTCTTGTAGCTGCTACAGGCGTGGCAGTTTCCTCAGTTTTTCCTAGCAGCGGAATCTTGACAGTAAATGTAGAACCCCGTCCTTCACCAAGACTAGCTACCGCGACGTTACCACCATGCATTTCGACAATATTACGCACGATCGCCAATCCCAATCCCAACCCACCGAACTTTCTGGTTGTGGCACTGCTTTCCTGTCGAAAGTAATCGAATATGTAAGGAATAAAATCGGCACTAATACCTTTTCCCGTGTCAGCGATCTGAATTTGGGCATAGTTAGTGCGTGGTGCGCGATCTAATTTTGAATTTTGAATTTTGAATTTTGAATTGGTAGTTGCTTCCTCTTCCACTCGTTGCAGCGAAATTTCTACCCGTCCTCCCTGAGGAGTAAACTTAATAGCGTTAGACAGTAAATTCCACATCACTTGCTGCAAGCGTGTCGGATCGCCTTCGACTTCTCCTACATTCGCATCAAGCCGAGTTTCCACCTGAATTGATTTTGCTTCAGCTGCTAGGCGGACAGTTTCTAATGCTGCTGTAATAACGGAAGCTAAATTGACTGGAGAGACATTCAAGCTTAATTTCCCTTGCAGAATCGAGGAGACATCTAGCAAATCGTCAATGAGTTGTACCTGGAGCCTAGCGTTGCGATCGATCGTGGCGATCGCGCTATCAATGCGACTTCGATCGAATTTGCGGCTCATCAGCAAGTTGCACCAACCGAGAATCGGATTGAGTGGCGTGCGTAACTCGTGAGAAATGATAGCAAGAAAATTGTCCTTCATCCGGTTTGCTGTCTCAGCCTCAGCCCGTGCTGTTTGAGCGCGGACGAGCAATTCATCTTTTAATTTATTTGCTATTTCTAGTTCTGCCGTCCGCTCTGTGACTCGTTGTTCGAGTTGGGCGTTTAAAACCCGAATTTGTGATTCTGCGCGTTCTCGTTCGATAATTTGACTGCGTAATTCTTGGTTTGCTACTTCTAGCTGTGCGGGGCTGGGTAGAGCCAGTAGCTGCGGCACTAATGGCATTAGCTCTAGAGCAGTATAGAGAGAAATTAATGCTGTGATAGCTTTAAGCGTGCCTGAGAGCCAATAGGTAGGATGCCATAAAGTCCATATCTCCATTAGGTGAGTCGTGCCGCAAGCGATAATAAAAGCCCCAAATAGCCAAAAAATCCAGTTAAATGGCAAGTCTTTTCGCTTTTGGACGAAATAAACTAATGTAAATGGAATTGAATAATAGGCAAATGCGATACACGCATCAGATAAGATGTGCAGCCAAACTAACCCTGGTTGCCAAAGATAACAATGTCCGTGGGGGATAAATGAACTCGAACCAAAAAAATTGTGCCAAAACTCCTGCATAGAAAGCTTTATAGAAAGTTTTTCTTTTTATGGTATCAAGCTAATGTTCGGCTTTGGCGATCGCATATTTCTTTTTTAAACAAGCAAAAATATATCCTTCCTCAAAGAGCCGTCAGGTACGACAGAGGAAGGACAATTGGTTAGATTATATTAAATTTTTGTTACTGTTACTTTACAGATACTGCATCTACATCGACTGTACTACCAGTGGTATCGGTGGCGTTAGCCGTGCTTTTACCTTTACGGGTTTTGTAGCCTTCGATCGCCATTTGGGAAACTTCTGATACCAATAGCGTCAATAAAAAGACATCATCCAATTGTCCAACAATCGGCAAGAAGTCGGGAGCAATATCAAATGGCATCAGGAAATACAATGCCGTACCGAGAATTATCCACCAACGGTATTTAGGATTGCGGAGAGTGTTACGATACCAGCCGTAAACAGATTGGATTGAAAAGTTCATTTATGTACCTCCAGCTCTCTTTTATCTTGACAAATAACTTAGCTTATAGAGGTGGGAAAAACCGTCGCTCAAAAGTTGGGAAGATACGATAAAGCGATCGCGATCTTTTCGCTCTCGCGATGGGTGACAAAACACGAGATTAACAGTTAAAACGCTTAAAATTAAATTGCTTATCAGTGGGCAGCAATCCGATCCAGTGGTATGCTGTGCCGAAAGAATCAAAGGAGGAATGGAACAACAGTGGATGTTATAGATATTTTCCGCAAAGGCGGACCCGCCATGTGGCCCCTTCTAGCACTGTCTATTTTAGCTTTGAGCGTGATCGTCGAGCGGCTGGGGTTTTGGTTTAAGATTTTTTCTCAAGAACGGGAAATTGTCGAGCGCGTTCTAGATGCGGCTCAACAAAATTGGCAAAGTGCTACAGAATTAGCTAGAAAATTTTCCTATCAGCCTGCGGGTAGGTTCTTATACGCACCGTTACGTTTGTCTACACCCGATCCGGAAGTATTTCGGCTGGCATTAGAGTCAACCGCAGAAGATGAAATTGCCTCCATGCGCCAAGGGGAAAAGATTTTAGAAGCAGCGATCGCGCTTTCGCCCCTGCTAGGATTGTTGGGAACAGTACTGGGACTGATTCAATCGTTGGGTTCGATTACGTTAGGACAAATCAGTTCGGCTGCTTCTGCTGGCGTGACCACAGGTATTGGTGAATCTTTGATCAGTACGGCAACAGGATTGATTGTGGCGATCGTCAGTTTGGTTTTTTATCGCCTGTTTCAAGGATTTGCTGTAAACCAAATTAAAGTATTTCGCCGTGCAGGTAGCGAATTAGAATTACTATACCGTCAGTATTGGGTTAACCTGCAAGATTCTCCCACTGCTCCTCCTGCTTCTGCCATGACAACACCAGAAGTTATCCCTGGACGCGGTTCCGATCGGCGTTTTAGCTTTGACTTAGGTAATAGAAGGGCTGTTAATCCCGAACCACCAATAAATCCGCAAACAAACATAAATCCTGGTTACGGCGTTCCGCCGCAATCTCCCAGTCAGCGAGAAGATTCTGCTGCACCAGAAGTCTAGGAAGTCAAAAGTGAAAAGTCAAAAGTCAAAAGCAAGAGTAATTCGTGTCGTAATTTTCATCTGTTAAAGCTAGTAATCTCATGAAAATCAACCTGCACTCACCAATTGAAGAAGTTCAAGTTCAAATTATTCCTTTAATTGATGTCATTTTTTGCATTTTGACGTTTTTTCTCTTGGCAGCACTGCAATTTACCCGCCAGCAGGCGATTGAAATTCAGTTACCCAAGGCGAGTACTGGTACAGCGCCAATGTTCCAATCGCGGTTGATTGTAACTCTCAAAGACGGACAGCTTTATGTCGAGAAAGAGCCAGTACAAATAGATAAGCTGACACAAACTCTCAAAGCTTACACTCAAGCTAATCCCCTCGGGACAATTATTTTAAATGCTTCGCGATCGTCGAGCTACAACGATGTGATTCAGCTATTAGATGTCATGCGGCAAATTGGAGGCGATCGCGTTGCTTTAGCCACGACTCCTGGCTCCCCCGATTTACCATCTGGTTCTAATCTATCATCGCCAGATCTTACGCCCTTGGCTCCAATTAATCCTAACACCGACCCCCGTTTGAATTCTACTGCGCCGATCGCACCCTAATCGCCATGAACTCCAAGTAGTACGAAGACAATTTCCTAACGGTAGATCGCAAAGGAGACAGAAAAGCAGTAGGATACAGCTTGTTTTCTGTCAATTTATAGATGAATTCTAGTAGTTCGATTCGCTAGCCTACTCCTATAAGCGAGTTATTCTCAATCTCAAACTCAAGGAGTTGTAGGTATGCTAATCGACTTATTAATTGCTTGGTTAGTAAGTGCTTCCAGTCTTTTGATTGTCAGCAAACTTCCAGTTGGTGTGGAAGTAGATAGCCCCGCTAAAGCATATCTTTCGGCAGCTGTACTAGGGGTAGTCGCTGCTGTTGTTAATCCAATTTTAAGAGCGCTATTTTTTATCCCTAATTTGCTCACGTTCGGTTTATTATCGGGATTTGTCACCTTTGCGATTTCGGCGATCGCCCTTGGGATTGCAGCTTCTGTAGTCCAAGGTTTCCGCCTCCGAGCAGGAATTTGGAGCGTTCTGCTGGGGGCGCTGGCGCTTTCCGTTGTCAGCCATCTGATTTATGCCTTTGTAGCTCCAGCTTATTAGAATTGACCTTGTTTGCATATTTGATTTGTAGGGGCGCACGTCCGTGCGCCCCTACAGACGTTTGTACTACATGACTAGGAACCAGACGGAGTTTTATCCTGGGACGAGCCAGAAGCAGAACCGCTATCACCGTTGCTGGTAGCAACACCAGCTTCTTTTTCTTGCAGGCGTTGTTGGCGCTTTCGGCGATCGGCTGAAAGGATATCTGCCATTGTAATCAGCGCTTGCTCGATTTTATCGAGGTTAGAGCGGTATAGCTCTAAATCTTTGTTCAGCTTATCTTCCGGTACGTGCAGAGCAGTTGCGACTTGCTTGAGCGCTTCCACTCGCTGCTTCTCATCTTTGACAAGTTCCGCATCTGCTAGTTCTAACAGGGTAAAGACACCAATCGCAAATAGGCGACTGTATTTGAACTTAGAGTTCTGGGCGATCGCCTGCATTTGTGCTTGCAAATCCTCTGCACCTTGCAGGGAAGCTTTACCGTCGATCCAGTCGAACAGTTGTTGCGCCGAGACGTTTTGAAGGAGTTGACGCAGGCGATCGGCATCTTGGCGATATCTCTGGGGATTATCTTCGATGGACTGACACAGCGCCTCAAAAATCGGTTCTTTATCCCGTTCTGGCTGGTAGCCCTGCATAAACCGCTCAAATGCCGTAACGACACCTAGAGCGTAGATGGGGTCATAGCGAAAATCAGCATTGACTGAGAGTAAATGCATTTCTACCATTAGTTCTTCTACCACCCGCCGATAGATCGTGTTAATCGGGCGGGTGTGTTGATTGTAGAAATTTCGCTTGGTATCGGAGACAGTACGCAGGTTATTCACAATTAAACATAGCGGGAAGACTTATTAGATTATTGTCTCGCTTTAACGTGACTTTTGCCAAGCCAAAGCCGATCGGTCTCAACGATTTACAATCTTTAGTTACTGGGAAAATAGGATGTAAGGTATGGAAACAATGGGGATAAGGAAGACAACAGAGACAAGGAAGTTCTAGGAGCAGAGGGAGCATTCTACACCAGCCACTGGTTCCACTAGTCACTTGATAACTGAATAATGCGATCGCGAACTGCACGTTCTGAAGATATTGATTTTTTTCTGGCTCAGGAAGCTAGAGCAGAATTTCAAAACTTTATTTTTTCCTCTAGTCGAGAGCAACACCAGCAATACATAAGTTCACAAGATTGTCAATATTTCATCTTCCAAAATGATGAAATTGAAGATGCAATCGGGTACGCAATTTTATCTGGTCTTACATCACTTCATGGCAATATTTGCTTGGTACGCATCGTTATGGCAAAGCCAGGACAAGGCTATGGTAAGCAGGCACTACGTTTGCTTTTAGATTGGGTTTTTCAGGAATACAAAGCTCATCGGTTCTGGTTAGATGTGTTTGAGGATAACCACCGCGCCAGACACGTATATCAATCGGTAGGTTTTCGCGAGGAAGGATTGCTAAGAGAAGTCGTGAAGCAGCAAGATAAGTATGCTTCTCAAGTGGTAATGTCGATTTTGGAGCAGGAATACTTTCAACAATCTGGTAATTTTTAACTTTTGACTTTTAACTTTTGAATTTCTTATGATACCAACCGAATTAATTGCCCTCGCCGATTATATGGCAGGTGAATTTGAGAATAAAGCCCAGGCGATCGCCGATCCTGCTTGGTTCGTTCACTTACGACTGTGGCAAAAACCCGTCCCCCTATTTCAAGAAGACAGTATTACCCTATTTGCCGAACAAGCCAATGCTTTGTATTTAGATAAACCCTATCGTCCGCGATTGATGCGAATGCAGGCGCGTGAGGATGGACAAATTCAAGTACAGTACTACATACCTAAAGACTTTACTGCCGTGCGTGGTGCTGGGGCAAATTCTGAGAGATTGCAACAATTTACTCCTGACGATTTTGAGTTATTACCTGGTTGTTTATTAATTGTGACTTGGCAACAACTAGATTCCAATAGTTATCACTTCAAAGCCGCAATCCCACCAGATGCAAAGTGCTGCTTTACTTATCAAGGTAATACTCAACAAGTCAATCTTGGTTTTGAAGCCGCCCCAGAAGAGTTTTTAAGTTATGACAAAGGCATAGATATGAATACAGGTGCGGCTAAGTGGGGCGCGATTATGGGTGCGTATCGTTTCCGCAAAAAGTAAATTTTTAGAGTTTTCTGTCCTGACTATGAATGTAAATTTAGAGTGTATCTAGCTCGTGTTTTGAGAATGTTAAGCTGGTCAACCTGCGTTAACAAACGATTTAGAACTGCTATTTCCTCAGTACAAAGCTGATTTTCGGCATTTCGAGCCAGTAATTCACTTAGTTGAGTTTGAGCAGTAGGAGCTAGCATACTATCTGCTAAGGCTGGTAGTTCATCTAGACTTAATCCTGATAAAATTTCTGCATCAGATGGAAGAGAAACTAGTCTACGGTAAGTTTCCATATCTAGAAGTACACCGACTTGTTCGCCCTCTTGGTTCGTGATGTATTGCAATGACTCAGACATAAGCTTTCTGCTAAATGTTTGATGAGTTGTAGAGACGTTACATGTAATGTCTCTACAACTCATATTTGCTTAAGGATTCCAATTCGCCCAATCTTGAGGTTTGAGGAATGTGTCGTACAACTCGGCTTCGGGGGTGTTGGGTTCTGGCGTGTAACCGTATTCCCAACGTACCAAGGGAGGGAGAGACATCAAAATTGATTCCGTGCGTCCGTTGGTCTGTAATCCGAAAATCGTGCCTCGGTCGTAGACTAAGTTAAATTCTACGTAACGTCCGCGTCGATAGAGTTGAAAATTGCGTTCGCGATCGCCATATTCTATATTCTTACGGCGATCGACAATGGGTAAATAGGATGGTAAAAATGCCTCGCCGCAGTCGCACACGAAAGCAAAGATTTCTTCCCAATTACGAGGGGGTTGATTACCTAGTTGGTTGCTATAAACAGCCGCCGGACTATTAGAATGGGGTCCGCGATATAACTGTCCCTCCCTACCATCTTGGTAGTCAAAAAAGATTCCGCCGACACCGCGAGTCTCTTGACGGTGTTTCAAATAGAAATACTCGTCGCACCAGCGCTTAAACACTGGGTAGTATTCTGGATGATGATTATCGCAAGCCTGCTTCAGTGTTTTATGTAAATGAGCTGCGTCTTCAGCAAATGGATAATAGGGGGTTAAATCTATCCCACCTCCAAACCACCAAACGGGACCAGCCTCAAAATAGCGGTAATTCAGGTGAACTGTCGGGATGTAAGGGTTACGGGGATGTAACACCATTGAAGTACCCGTGGCGTAAAATTTATGTCCTGCTGCCTCTGGGCGTTGAGTTAAAATCGACGGCGGTAAATGAGAACCCCATACCTCGGAGAAATTGACTCCTCCTTGTTCTAATACATTACCTTCGCGCAGGACACGCGATCGCCCGCCGCCGCCTTCTTCCCGTTCCCACTCGTCTTGCTGAAATTTACCCGCACCATCAGCGGATTCGAGAGCTTGACAAATCTTATCTTGTATCTGTTTCATCCACTGGCTGACTCGTTCTTTCGCGTCAGTTGGGGGTAGGGGTTGGGAGGAAGTTGGTTGAGCTGTAGAAGCAGTCGTCATGTTGTCAATAAAATTCTGTTAAATTTTTATTTTGTGGCAAGGAACATCTACAATTTTGTGTAAGTCTGAAAGCTTTAAGCAGCGAAAGCAATACTTAACTGGCAAAACTTAAAAATGCTTTACATCACTCAGTCACAATCGAGTCATATTTCAAACTGCGATCGCATCAATTGCAAATGACTTAACATTATCCGTTGAGTCAATACAGATAATAGACCACTGAACATATTGTCCCTCAAATTAACACCCCATAATACAGCGAAGCGAAAATCTTCAGTGAAATACTAAACTCTAATTGAGTATTCTAGAGAAAGTTTGCCCAAAATAATCATCAATACTTGCCTTGGTTGCCGCCGAAGTCAGAATGCCTGCTAAGCTCAACAGGCAAAAGGAGGAAGAAGAAAATGCGACGCTACATATCAAAATTAATTCAGCGCAAGGGTCGTCGCGTTCAGTGTTCTTTAGTACGTACTTATAGACAAATTAGTTCGGCTTCGGTAGATGAATTATGGCAAAAGGTAGTTGACTTAGCAGACGTTTCATGGCACCCATTACTGACCAAAACTAACGTACCCTACGGCTTAGTTCCGAAGCCGGGATTAATCTTTGAAGCCGTCACCCGGATGGGACCCTTCCCAATTCGGATCTTTGTTGAAAGCGTATGCCCTAGAGAATTATTGCGCGTGCGCGTGCTTGCTATCCCAGGAGTAGAAGAACATATTACCTACAAAGTCGAATCTACCGTTTGCGGTACGTGCGTCTCTTATTCCGTTACTTTAGATGGCTGGCTATCTCCGCTGATTTGGTCGTTGACTCGTCACCGCGCCGAACAAGTTGCAGCAGCTTTAGCCAAAGCCGCCGAACAAGCTGCTAACTCAGCCTTATCAGGAAAGCCAAAACCTTTTAAGAATAGCTGTTTTGATTTTTGAAAGAGGAATGAGTAATAGCTGAGGAGTCACGAGCGTTTAAGACGCAAACACTGTCATATCGAGACATTGCCAAAAATTTTCACAAATGCAGGGCGAACTCAACATTCAGAAGTTGGTTTCGCCGCAGCCATTATTTGTAGAAAAGCACCAATTTGGTGCTTTTCTACGATATAGGTTCGACTTCATTCTCCCGTAAATGTGCTTTGAACTTTTTACTAAACTGCACGTAAACAGGTAAGTTGGCACTTACAGGTCTGCCATGCCACTCATTGACAATACCCAGCACATCTCCTTCCAAACCTTTAATGTCAAAGGGTTGGTTGCGGTGTTCTGGGTGATGGTATACGATAACGGATTCTTTAACACGAACGCGATCGCCAACTTTCATAACCTTTGAACCTAGTGTTTCCTCTCCACAGACTTGCACCACTGCTCGTCCTCTATATCAGTACTTACTTGTCACAATCTTTTATCTTTGCATAATTTCGTCCCCTAAGTTTCAGTTGTCAGTTATCAGTTATTAGGGAGCAGGGAGTAGGGAGCAGTGACCAGTAACCAGTAACCAGTGACCAGTTAATTCTGACTTACGACTTACGACTTCTAAGTGACAGTCAGTGGTAGAAAAGAGTAAGAATTAAAATAGAAAGCGCAAAATGTAAAAAATGTCAATCAATCTTGTCTGGCTGTGGTTGCTTATCGGTATCGCTCTTTGTGCGATCGAACTCGTGCTACCTACAGCCTTTGTGAGCTTCGCAATGGGAGTTAGTGCCGTTGTCGTAGCTATAGCAGTGCCAATTTTGCCTCATCTAGGCTTGCAAGTCGTCGTATGGCTTGCCTTATCTACAGCTTTTGTCTTTCTGTCGCGACGCTTAATCCCAGCACCACAACGACATTCAAAAATTCGAGATGCTACAGTAGCGGAGACTTTAACCGAAATTACTGCGGGTAAAGAGGGACGGGTGTTATATGAAGGGAATTCTTGGCGGGCAAAATGTGCTGACGAAAAGCTCAGCATACTGCCACAACAAAAAGTCTATGTTGTCAGTCGAGAGGGAACTACGTTGATCGTGATGCCAGAAAGCCTGATTCATCATTAAGACCAATACTGCTTGTACGGGCGCGCTATCTGAATTTTTGTACGGGCGCGCTATCTGAATTTTTGTACGGACGCGCTATCTGAATTTTTGTACGGGCGCACAGCTGTGCGCCCCTACTACTCACTACTCACTACTCACTACTCACTGCTATGGAACAATTATTTTTACTGATAGTACTAGCGCTAGGTGGTGGTTCTACCCTAGCTAGCTCCGTCAAAATCATCAATCAAGGCAATGAAGCTTTGGTAGAGAGATTTGGTAGTTATCATAAAAAACTGCAACCAGGGCTAAATATTGTCGTTCCCGTTCTCGATCGCATTGTCTTTCGCGAAACAATTCGGGAAAAAGTTTTAGATATTCCACCGCAAAAATGCATCACCCGTGACAACGTGGGAATTGAAGTCGATGCTGTGGTTTACTGGCGCATTGTCGATATGGAAAAAGCCTGGTACAAGGTAGAAAATCTCCAATCGGCAATGGTGAATTTGGTACTGACGCAAATTCGGGCGGAAATGGGACAACTGGAGTTGGATCAAACCTTTACGGCGCGAACGCAAATCAACGAAATTTTGCTCCAGGATTTAGATATTGCTACCGATCCTTGGGGCGTGAAAGTAACGCGGGTGGAATTGAGGGACATCATTCCTTCCAAAGCGGTGCAAGAGTCGATGGAACTGCAAATGGCAGCAGAACGACGCAAACGGGCATCAATTTTGACTTCTGAAGGCGATCGCGAATCGGCAGTTAACAGTGCTAAAGGGAAAGCGGAAGCGCAGGTACTCGAAGCTGAAGCCCAACAAAAAGCCACAATTCTGCAAGCCGAGGCGCAACAGAAGACGATTATCATGCAGGCGCAAGCCGAACGCCAACAACAAATTTTGCAGGCACAAGCTACCTCTGAAGCATTGCAAATTATTGCCAAAATTTTGCAAACAGAACCTCATGCCGCTGAAGCTTTACAATTTTTAATTGCTCAACATTATTTAGACATGGGCAAGCAAATTGGCAGCAGCGACAGCAGCAAAGTCATGTTCATGGACCCGCGTAGCATTCCTGGGACGATCGAGGGTATGCGTTCTATGATCTCGGATGGGAATAGGGAGTGAAACTTTGTAAAGATATACGCGATGTACGACTTATCTATTGCCCCCTTTTTAAGGGGGTTGGGGGATCTACAAAACAAGTTACCTCATCGGAAGATCCCCCCTAGCCCCCCTTATGAAAGGGGGGAACAAAAAGTCGCACACGGGGTAACGTTACATGTCACGTCTCTACAAACTAACCTGACACCGATCGCACAAGCCGAAAAACTCTAGGGTGTGGTAGAAAATTTTGAATTTGTGCGATTTATTCAGCTGATTTTCTAACTCGTGGACCGGACATTGATGGATCGGAATCGATTTACCACATTGCAGGCATGTTAGGTGATGTTTATCTTGCTGAACGCAACTGTAGAGGGATTCGCCAGAAGCTAGCGTTCTAACCTGCACGACTCCTTCGAGTTTCAATGCTTCTAAGGCACGGTAAACTGTAGCTAGACCGATGCTTTGATTGCGATTGCGAAGTTCTACGTAAATATCTTGGGCAGATATTGCTTTATTGGAGTTTTTTAGTAAATGCAAGATTCGTTCTTGACTGCGAGTACGTTCAGCTTTCTCGGCTTTCATAGACAGTATCTGAGTTTGATGACTGAAGCGGCGATCGCACTTCCCTTGCTTTCTAAACTAGCTCAAAGCGAATACTGTTTATTCCGTCAAGCTGTCTCCAGAAGGAGTTATTATAGCCTTTGTGGGATTGGGAATCAAGTCAAGTGTTACGAAAGTATTTAGCTCGCATATATGTCACCCTGCGACCCTCTGTCCTCGACCCAGCAGGAACAGCCGTCCAGTCTGGTTTGAGTCATATGGGTTACGATAACGTGGAACATGTCAGAATTGGTAAGTATATCGAGTTGCAACTGACGGCAGTAGATGAAAAAACAGCCACAGAACAGCTGAATCGGATGTGCGATCGCCTCCTGGCTAATCCGACAATTGAAAATTATCGCTTCGATTTGAAAGAAGTTGCTGTAGAGATGGGAGCATCGATGTGAAGTTTGGGATTGTAGTTTTTCCTGGCTCGAATTGCGATCGCGATGTTGCCTACGTGACTCGCGACATCCTCAAGCAGCCGACGCGCATGGTTTGGCATGAAGACACCCATTTAACGGATCTCGATGTTGTCGTCGTACCTGGAGGTTTCAGCTACGGGGATTATTTGCGTTGTGGTGCGATCGCCAGGTTTTCTCCTGTCATGCAGCAAGTGGTCGATTGCGCTCAACAAGGTAAATTTGTATTGGGAATTTGTAATGGATTTCAGATTTTGACTGAAGCGGGTTTGTTACCTGGTGCTTTAGTCCGAAACCGCGATTTACATTTCATTTGCGATCGCGTGGAATTAAAAGTAGAGCGTACCGATTTACCCTGGACGCAAGCCTACTCAGTTGGGGAAGTTGTGACTATTCCCATCGCGCACGGAGAAGGTCGATTCTATGCTGATAAAAAGACTTTAGCGGAAATTGAGGCAAATAATCAAGTCCTATTTCGCTATGCCGGCGACAATCCTAACGGCTCCGTTAACAACATTGCGGGAATTTGTAACCGTCAGGGTAACGTCTTAGGTATGATGCCGCATCCCGAACGCGCTTCCGACCCAATTTTAGGCGGAACGGATGGTTTGAAATTGTTTCAGGGATTGTTGGAACGAGTCGCTGCGATCGCATAATTCAATTTAGTTCAATCCAAATACTTCAACTGAACCTGCACGCTTGTATTTGGACCAGCAATTAAAACAGCTGCATCATTAAACTTAGGTGCGGCTGTACGAATTTCTGGATTTCTTGAAAATCCATATCCCTCAATTGGCATTCCTAAATCGTTGCGGTTGAGCGTACCATCTCCATTAGTATCGTGAATAATAGCAACAGCGTAATTTCCAGCTTTGAGATTCCTAAAATTGACTATCAGGGGAACAGAAGTAATCTTATTACACTGACGCTGTACGACATTTTTTCTATTATTAGGAAAACCTTGACTGCTGGCAAACAGACTGACGCAAGCTTGCCCTTCACGGTTTCTAAAACCATTGATTTCTACAGTTAAATTGCCAGACAAGTTATTAGCATATACTCCGCCATTAGAAAGATCGATCGCAATTCCAAGAAATGACAATAACAGACAAGTTTTTAATATTTGAGACTTTTGGTAAAATTTGATCTTCATTTGCGATCGCCTACATTTAATATTTTTCATAAATATTGATATAATTTTTCAAATTGTATATTGTAATCTTCAAGCCAATAGAGCTAAGCTTAAAACACATGATGGGCGAACTCTCTACAACTGTACCCGATTATCTTGAGATCCTGTCAAAAGTGGCGATCGCTGCTCGATCGGGAAATCGCGATGCCGAAGGCGGTTTGCTTCGCAACCATCGCCCTACTGCTAAAGTGGTTGTTAGCGCCCTATTACAAGCAGAAAGAGCAGCCAAACAGCAACGCTTAGTATACCCCCTCGAATCTCTCTTGGGCGATTGGCGACTTTACTTCACAGCACCACGTAATGCCAAATTACAAAATGGTGTGGCTCAAGGAAATGGCTTTTACATTCCTCAAATTGCGCCAGCACAGATTTCCTTTCACTCAAGAGAACGGCTAGAAATTGGCAATCAAGTCCAATTCGGTTCGTTACTATTTAAACTGACTGGTCCAGCGCGGTATTTAGGTAAGAAAAATTTACTTGCTTTTGACTTCGCCCAAATGCAACTGCGTTTATTTAATCGTACAGTTTATCAGGGCAAGTTTAATAGTGGTAAAAGAGCCGGAACTTTTGAGGAACAACCTATTTCTAAACTGCCCTTTTTTGCCTTTTTCTTAATAACTGAAGATTATATCGCAGCTCGCGGTCGCGGTGGTGGATTAGCAATTTGGATTAAACAAGTCGCGTGATATTAATAGCAATGTACGAAATAACTAGCATATTCTTTAACTTAAGTATAAGCAAGAATAGTTCGCTTTTTAATAAAAATAAATGAATAATAAATTACGATCCAGCTTTACCAAGATAAATTTGCTTGGAATCTTTGGGAATATAAATTAAACCAAGGTCTTGTAGGCGATGTGTCAAATTAGAAATTGTGACACCAAGCTCATCTTTCATCGCATAAAGATGTTTCCATTTAGTTAAATCGCGTCCCCGTTTTACGTCTTCTATCTTAAATTGAGGCATTAACAAGCAACTAGCAAAATACTGTGCTTGCTTTTCAATTCCTTGCTGCGCGTTAACATTACGGCAGAGAAAAGGCTCAACAGCGGTTTCCAAACCAGAATTTTGCAGTTCTACAAATTTAGAAATTGCATTTTTGTCAATGTGAAGTTCCCAATGTCCAATTTCGTGAGCAATTGAAGATTCTTCAAATCCTTTAGGCAAATTTAGACTACTTTCATTCATTATAATTTTACGTTCTGTAGGTAAAATCATAGCCGCGATCGTACCTTGCTCATCTGGTGCTATTTTCCCACAATCCATGTCTAAACCAAGAGATTCAGCTAAGTGTCCTGCATCGAGTGGAAATTTTAAAGGACGTTTACGCTTTGCTTGCACGCGCTGAAGTACATCCAATGCTCGATGCTCGATTTCCTTTTTGGACATGGACTGATAGGGTTTAATAACCTTCAACTTGATTTCTCCTAATCTCGGTTGGTTGTATTTCTCAATAGTTTCTGAGCAAATTCAGGTTCGTCTCGCATTCGGCGTAACAAGACAGGCATTTGTTTGTACTTTCTAACTAGTTCTTCAAAAACTTTTGTGTCATCTGGTGTAATGCGACCAGCTAAATGTCTCAGTTCTGCTTCTGGCAAGTCCAAATGCAAAGATAGTTTGTGAATGACATCTTCGCTAGGAGGATAGCCAGCATGGTCGTTCTCTAGTTTCGATAAGTAAGTGTAATCTACCCCGATTAACTTGGCTAACTCGCGCTGACTAAACTCTCTTGCCTTACGAGCTTGACGAATAACTTTACCAAAACTTTGACTCATTTTTTTCTTCCCTTATATATATATCTTGACAAAGTTGATTAAAATGGTCAATATGGTCATATCAATCAATTTCTTTCAGTATACAGTATTTCAGCTATATAAAAGCGTGTCTCTTATTCATGGCAATATGAGGAATTAAACTATGCCAAAAATTTGGAAATTTGCTAGTTATAATCTGCTGTCTTTATTTTCGCCAGCAGTCGGTTTAGAGCATCTACACTGCGATATGAAAAGGGGTTTTACTAAAGCAAGAAAGTGGGAGCCGCAAGTTGCAGAACTATTACAAAAAGATAATATACATCAGCGAATTGGGATTTTGGCACAAAGAGGAATTTATGAGTTTTATCAAACCTCTTTAATCGCAGACGGAAAAGATGCGATCGCTCAAACAGCAGAAATTTTGCAGTTGAGTCAAGAAGTAGATTCAGTTCGGATAAAAGTTCTTCAAATCCTAGAAAATTATCATCACAATCAGTTTCTAGCTGGTAAGAAAGTTATTAAACTCAGTCGAGGCGACGAGGGGTTTCCAGAACCGATTTTAATCCAGCAAGGAAATAACACGTTTAACCTATATGCCGCGATGGACTGCGTTTTACAAGAAGAAGACGGAACATTACATATAGTAGACTTTAAAACTGGAAAATCTGGCTTCGATCGCCGACAAGCATATATTTATTTACTAGCCGCTAGCTATATCTATCCGCAGCAAAAAGCTGTTGCTTCATTTTATAACTTGGAAACTTGCCAACAGTCAGAGCGAATTACTGCGTCATCTAGCATACTCAAATCGTTTCAAGTAGAACTATCTTCGCTCTCTCAACGACATCAAAAAGATTTGTATCGCTATCGTCGAAATTTTGACGATTTTAATCGAATTTTTCCACCTAATCCAGGCGTAAGTTGCCGCTATTGTGCTTTTAACTCTATTTGTAAATTTGCCATGACTGAGGCGGCTGCATGAATAATGTTATGCAAGAATTTCCAGTTGCTTCAGTTCCAACTTTTTTAAGTGAAGTTTCACTTCTAGATATTACTCCGAAAAATTTCATTTGTTTTCGATTAACTCCTGAAATTGACCGAAAAATTGGTAATAGCTTTAGTTGGCGATTCAGTCAAAAGTTTCCTGATGTAGTTGTTATTTGGCACAATAAATTTTTCTGGGTTTTAGCCAAACCTAATCGACAAGTGCCAAGTCAAGAACAGTGGCGAGAGAAACTGCTAGAAATTTGCGAAGAATTAAATAAAGATATTGGCGATCGCACTTATGCAATACAATGGGTAAGCCAGCCACAGATTACACCTGAGATTCTTTCACAGTTAGCAGTGAGAGTATTAAAAATAAATTGCCGTTTTTCATCTCCATCTGTAATATCAGTAAATCAAGTAGAAGTCAAACGAGAGATTGATTTTTGGGCAGAAACGATTGAAATTCAAACTCAGATTCAGCCAGCTTTGACAATTACCGTCCATAGTAGTTTCCTCTATCAAAGGCATCTAGAAGAATTTTACAATAATCATCCCTATCGGCAGAATCCAGAGCAACTGTTAATTGGCTTAAAAGTACGAGATATCGAACGTAATAGCTTTGCAACAATAACTGATATTGTAGGTACTATTGCCGACCACAGACAAAAACTACTTGAGGATGCAACTGGCGCAATTAGTAAACAAGCATTGATAGAAGCACCGGAAGAACAGCCAGTCGTTGCCGTACAGTTTGGTAAAAATCAACAACCTTTTTATTATGCAATGGCAGCTTTACGTCCTTGCATAACAGCGGAAACTGCTAAAAAATTCGATGTAGATTATGGAAAATTACTGTCTGCAACTAAAATTCCTTATGTAGAGCGAAAAGAACTTTTAGCATTGTACAAAAAAGAAGCTGGACAAAGTTTAGCTACTTATGGATTTCAACTGAAGATTAGTATAAATAGCCGCAGACATCCTGAATTATTCTTCTCTCCGTCAGTTAAATTATCAGAAACAAAACTGGTATTTGGAAAAAATCAAATTGGCGTTCAAGGTCAAATTTTATCTGGTTTATCCAAAGGTGGCGTGTATCGCCGTCATGAAGATTTTAGCGATTTGTCAAGACCAATTCGGATTGCTGCATTGAAACTTTGCGATTATCCAGCAAATTCTTTTCTGCAAGAAACGCGACAGAGACTCAAACGCTATGGTTTTGAAACTCTTCTTCCTGTTGAAAATAAAAAGGCATTATTGGTAGATAATTTATCTGGAGTTGAAGCGAGAGCCAAAGCTGAAGAAGCTGTCGATGAATTGATGGTAAATCATCCCGATATAGTTTTGACATTTTTACCAACCAGCGATCGCCACAGCGATAATACAGAAGGAGGTAGCTTATATTCTTGGATTTACTCGCGCTTGCTCAGACGTGGAATTGCCAGCCAAGTTATTTACGAAGATACTTTGAAAAGCGTTGAAGCTAAATATTTATTAAATCAGGTAATTCCAGGTATTCTAGCCAAGCTAGGCAACTTGCCTTTTGTGTTAGCTGAACCATTAGGAATTGCCGACTATTTCATCGGCTTAGATATTTCCAGAAGCGCCAAGAAGAGAGGTTCTGGAACTATGAATGCTTGCGCTAGCGTGCGTCTATACGGTCGCAAAGGAGAATTTATTCGCTATCGATTAGAAGATGCTTTAATTGAAGGAGAAGAAATTCCCCAAAGAATTTTAGAAAGCTTTCTTCCCGCAGCTCAACTGAAAGGTAAAGTCGTACTAATTTACCGCGATGGACGCTTTTGTGGTGATGAAGTGCAACATTTAAAAGAACGAGCGAAAGCGATTGGTTCGGAATTTATTCTAGTCGAGTGCTACAAGTCTGGGATTCCTCGGCTCTACAACTGGGAAGCAGAAGTTATTAAAGCACCAACGCCAGGATTAGCACTGCGTTTATCGGCGCGGGAAGTTATTTTAGTCACGACAGAACTAAATTCGGCGAAAATCGGTTTGCCTCTGCCTCTACGCTTGAGAATTCATGAAGCAGGACATCAGATATCGTTAGAAAGTTTAGTAGAGGCGACTTTGAAACTTACCTTACTACATCATGGTTCGCTGAACGAGCCGCGCTTACCAATACCGCTTTTTGGTTCTGACCGTATGGCTTATCGACGGTTGCAAGGCATTTATCCAGGTTTGCTAGAAGGCGATCGCCAATTTTGGTTATGAGGCAAGATTAAAGTAGGATGCGATCGCCTATAAGTGTAAAGAAATATGAATGCTGAAGAACTGCTGAAACGCTATGCAGCAGGGGAAAGAGACTTTACTAAAGCTGACTTAGCCAACGTTAAGCTGATTAACGCTCATTTGGTAGGAGTTAACCTGTGGGGAGCCAACTTAGAAGGAGCAAATTTAGCCAAAGCGAAATTGTGGGGAGCAAACTTAACTGGCGCAAACCTGATTAATGCTAACCTGACGCGCACAAACCTCTGCGGTGCAAAACTCACTGAAGCAAATTTACGCAAAGCTAAACTCAACTACGCCAAACTGTACGGAGCGAACTTAAGTGGCGCTTGCTACGACAATAGCACCCGCTTTTCCCGTGGTTTCGATCCGAACAGTCAAAATATGCGTAAGGTATAACCGTTGAGAGATTGAGAATTGTTAACTGCTCTCTAGCATCAAAGAAGATAGCGTGTTTCCGAATTCTCTTCCATGCAAGCTTACGATGTTGTTATTATTGGTGCTGGTCATAACGGACTAGTCTGTGCGGCTTACTTACTGAAAGCAGGCTATAGCGTCTTGCTTCTAGAAAAACAGCCAATTCCAGGGGGTGGAGCTACAACAGAAGAACTCATGCCCCAAGAAGCACCTGGATTTAAGTTTAACCCCTGTGCTATTAATCACCTATTTATTTTCCTCGGATCGGTGATTCAGGAATTAGAACTAGAAAAATACGGCTTAGAATATCTAACGTGCGATCCAGTTGCCTTTTGTCCCCATCCTGACGGAAAATACTTTCTCGCCCATAAATCGGTAGAAAAAACTTGTGCGGAAATTGCCCGTTTTAGCCAACGCGACGCAGAAAAATATGCTGAATATGCAGATTTCTGGCTGCGCTTTGTGCGTGGTGTCACACCATTTTTCAACGCTCCACCCAAATCTTTAGTAGATATCTCCGGTAACTACGACTTGAAAAACCTGCAAGAGTTGTTCTCAGTGCTGGGTGGTCCCAACGAGACTTTAGACCTTCTACGTACCCTATTCACAAGTCCAGTAGATAATCTTAACGAATATTTTGACGCTGAATTTGTCAAAGCGCCCCTCGCTAGACTCTCAGCAGAATTAAGTTCGCCTCCCTCTCAAAAAGCCATGTCTTTTGGAGCGATGATGGCAGTGTTGCGTCACGAACCTGGAATGGCGCGTCCGCGAGGTGGTACGGGGGCGCTAACCGAAGCTTTAGTTAAGTTGGTCAAAAGTTTAGGCGGCGTAATCCTTACAAAACAAAGTGTAGAACGAATTTTAATCGATCGCGATCGCGCTGTGGGCGTGCGGGTTCGCGGTAGCAAAGAATATCGCGCCCATCAAGCTGTTATCTCTAGCATTGATGCCAAACGGCTATTTCTGCAACTGATGGATGCTAGCGATGTCGATAGTGCCGATCCTAACTTACGCGAAAGACTAGACCGCCGCATTGTCAACAACAACGAAACAATTCTCAAAATTGACTGCGCCTTATCAGAACCCTTGCGCTTTGAAAACCACGACCACCGAGACGAATATCTCATGGGTTCGGTCTTAATTGCCGATTCCGTCAACCATGTAGAACAAGCCCATAGCGAGATTACTCTGGGCAAAATTCCCGATGCAGACCCTTCAATGTATCTAGTCATGCCAACAGGACTCGACCCTTCAATGGCTCCTGAAGGCAAACATACACTCTGGATTGAATTTTTTGCCCCCTATCAAATTGCTGGTGCAGAGGGTACAGGCTTAAAAGGTACGGGATGGACAGACGAACTAAAAAATAAAGTAGCCGATCGCGTCCTCAATAAACTAACCCAATACTCACCCAATCTCAAGCACTCAATTATTGCCCGTCACGTCGAAAGCCCAGCCGAGTTAGCAGAACGGCTAGGAAGCTACAAAGGCAACTACTACCACATAGACATGACCTTAGAACAAATGCTTTGCTTCCGTCCCTTACCAGAAATAGCTAACTACAAAACTCCAATTCAAGGCTTATATCTCACAGGAGCAGGAACCCATCCAGGCGGCTCCATCTCAGGACTACCGGGACGCAACTGCGCCAGAATTTTCTTACACGAACAGCATCCCATCGCCGAGACTCTCAAGGATGCCAAAAACTCAATTCAGTCAGCTGTAAAATCGGTGTTTACGGGATGAGCGATCGAAACGCAGACAAACACAAATAAAATCGGGAAAACCCTTAGCGCCCTTTCTTCTTCGCGCCTTCGCGTCTAACGCTACGCTTCGCCTACGGCTGATGCGTGACATAATCATAAACTACAACTCAACACGAAAAAGCGATCGCCTCACAAGCGATCGCTTATAAACAGGAGTACAAAATCAAATCACTTTAAAACACCCGTCGGCACAGTCGCGAGTTCAGGCTTATCGATCCGAGGAGCTAAGAAGCCGCTAGCATAAATGCGAGGATTGCTCTGAGCAATTTGGACGTAAGATTCGCGGATCTGGGCGTTAACCGCAACCGTCTTGACATCATACATCTGCGTCGCCAGCTTGGGATATAACCCAATACCAATAATCAGCACCAGGAACGAGACAGCAATGAACACTTCACGCGGTCTAGCATCGCCAAACCTTGCCTCGCCAGGTAACACGCAATCAGTCCCGAAGCAGACAGCTTCTTGACTATCCTGGTAATCCGTCCGCAACTGAGTACTCGTTAAAACACACGCAGGGGCGATACCAGAACCGTAGAAGACCTGACGTAGCATCGAAAGTAAATAGACTGGAGTGAGCATCAGCCCTACGGCGGCTAAAAATACCGTCACCGTGCGGAAGGTTGAGCTGTAAATATCGCTGGTAGTCACACCAACGAAGACCGAAATCTCGCTGACAAAGCCGCTCATCCCAGGAAGTGCCAGCGATGCCATTGCACCTATGGTAAATAGAGCAAAGACTTTGGGCATAACCTGAGCGATACCGCCCATTTCTTCCATTGATAACGTATGAGTGCGATCGTAAGTTACGCCTGCGAGGAAGAACAGGACTGCGGCAATCAAACCGTGAGACAGCATTTGCAGGAGTGCGCCGCTGATGCCAACATCCGTAAAAGAGGCAATACCTAGTAGGACGAATCCCATGTGGGAAACAGATGAATAGGCAAGGCGGCGCTTCATGTTGGACTGAGCGAAGGAAGCCAACGCACCGTAAATAATATTAACCACGCCTACAGTTGCCAGCACTGGGGCAAAGTAAACGTGTGCGTGAGGTAACATTTCCAAATTCAAGCGAATCAACCCGTATCCGCCCATTTTCAGCAGTACACCCGCCAAAACCATCGATACGGGAGCAGAAGCTTCACCGTGGGCATCAGGTAACCAAGTATGCATGGGGAAAATCGCTAGCTTCACGCCAAAAGCAATCAGCAATCCGGCGTAAATCGGCAATTCAAGCGCTAGCGGATAGTTTTTCACAGCCAGAGCTGCCATATCGAAGGTAGGGTTGCCACCGTAGAAACCCAATGCTAGCCCTGCAACGAGAATAAATATAGAAGCCAGTGCGGTATAGAGGAGAAACTTTGTCGCTGCGTAGCGTCGTTTCGGTCCACCCCAAATCGAGACGAGCAAGTAAACGGGGACTAGCTCGATCTCCCACATAATGAATAGCAGCAATATATCTTGGGCGACAAACACCCCAATCTGGGCAGAATACAGCACCAGCATCAGGAAATAGAATAAGCGGGGCTTGCGATCGACTTGCCACGCCGCAAATATTGAAAGTGTCGTCACCAATCCTGCTAGCAGTACGAGCGGGACAGATAAACCATCAACTGAGACAGCCCAATTTAGACCCAACTGGGGAACCCAGGCATACTTTTCCGCTAATTGAAAAGTTGCGATGCCTGCATCGTAGTGTTGCCAAAAAACGTAGCACATCAGAATCAAGTCCGCGATCGCCACGCCTGAGGCATACCACCGCACGCGCTTGCCGTCTTTATCAGGCAGTACGGGGATGAGTAGGGAAGCAACAAGGGGTAGCAGGACAATCGCGGTTAGCCAGGGAAATTGTTCCGTCATCATGACGTTAAGAATAAATACTTATTTCTTACAAATCATTTTACTAAACTTTGTAAAGGTTTATGAATAAATTTTTATCCCAGTCAACTATCTAAACAAGTCTATAGATGGAGGTAGTTGACAAAAGCACTCATTAGTAGACGAGGCTCGAACAAGGGCGATCGCGTTAGATTATCCTGCCTTAAGATGAAAGCATGAATTTAAACCTTGCTGATGCCGTAACCATAGCAACAGCCGTGCGCGCGCAACAGGTAAGCGCAGTAGAAGTGGCGATCGCCACCCTCGACAGAATTACCGCACGGAATCCAGCACTGAATTGTTTCACCACCGTTACAACTGAAACAGCCTTAGCAGATGCAGCGAAGATCGACCGGGCGATCGCCTCTGGGCAAGATCCAGGCGTTCTAGCTGGCGTTCCCTTTGCGGTCAAAAATTTATTTGATATTGCTGGGATAACGACCCTAGCTGGCTCGAAAATCAATGCGGAAAATCCTCCCGCTAGCCGAGATGCTACGGCGATCGCCAAACTGAAACAAGCCGGAGCAATTTTAGTCGGGGCGCTCAATATGGATGAATACGCCTATGGTTTTGTCACGGAAAATGCTCACTACGGTGCAACCCACAACCCGCATGACACAAATCGCATTGCTGGCGGTTCTTCTGGAGGATCGGCGGCGGCGGTAGCTGGGGGAATGGTTCCCCTGACGCTGGGTTCCGATACCAACGGTTCTATTCGCGTCCCTGCGGCTTTATGCGGTGTCTACGGACTCAAACCCACCTATGGGAGATTATCGCGGGCGGGAGCGTTTTTATTTGCCAGTAGTTTCGACCACATTGGCACGTTTACCCGTTCTGTAAGAGATGTAGCGATCGCCTTTGACGTGCTGCAAGGATGGGACAGTCGCGATCCGGTTTGCACGCAACGTTCCCCTGTAGAGACGTTACATGTAACGTCTCTACAACCGGACAATATTGATGGGTTACGCATTGCCATTGCTGAAGATTATTTTCGGACAGGTGCAGAACCGGAAGCTTTAGCTGTTGTGGAACGAGTCGCCCAAGTTTTAGGCGCGACGCAATACGTTACTATCCCAGAAGCGCACCGTGCTAGGGCAGCGGCTTTTATAATTACAGCGTGTGAAGGGGCAAATCTGCATTTAGCAAACTTGCGATCGCGTCTTGAAGACTTCGATCCGGCTACCCGCGATCGTTTTTTGGCTGGGGCGATGATTCCTGCGAGTTGGTATATTCAGGCGCAGAGATTTAGACGGTGGTTTCGCGATCGCGTCCGCGCAATTTTTCAACACGTCGATTTGATTCTAGCCCCTACAACACCATGTGTTGCACCATTCATCGGACAACAAACGATTCAGTTAGATGGGCGGGAAATTTTAGTTCGTCCCCATTTGGGATTGTTTACTCAGCCGCTATCTTTTATTGGTTTACCTGTTTTATCCGTGCCAATCGCGCGATCGAATGGTTTACCTTTGGGGGTGCAGTTGATTGCCGCACCTTACAATGAGGGGAAAATTTTACAGGTGGCTGCAATGTTGGAGGCTGAGGGTGTTATTGCTGCATCTGTTGTTGATTAATACTAATTATTTATTATCAATTACCAACATTTACGTGCAAATCTAACTATGACTAACCCAGTATTGCAAATTCCAATTATTGATTTGCAAACATTTGCAACAGGAGATGACTCACAAAGACAAACTCTAGTTGAGCAAGTTTATCAAGCTTGTCATGAAATTGGATTTTTTTATATCAAAAATTCAGGTATTTCTTCTCATTTAATCCAACAGCTATTTGCACACTCTCAGCAATTTTTTAATCTTCCGTTGGAAGCAAAAAACCAAATGGCTTGGTTAAATGAATCTCACAACAGTGGTTATGTAGGTATAGAAAGGGAACGCCTCGATCCAAAACAGCCAGGAGATTTAAAAGAAGCATTAAATCTAAATTTAAAATCCATTGCTCAAAACCCAGACTTTAGTACTGAATTTCATAGTTGTGTATTGAATTTCTGGGAAGCTTGTGTACAAATAACGGATATAATTCTACAAACTTTTGCGATGGCATTACAAATTCCAGAAGACTTTTTTATTGCCAATCATAATGCACAAGCTCATACTCTGAGATTACTACACTACCCCCCATTAGAACAACCTCCAAAACAAGGACAGGTAAGGGCGGGGGAACATTCCGACTACGGTAGTATTACTTTGTTATTTCAAGATGATATTGGCGGATTAGAAGTACAAACGAAAAATGGAGAATGGATCGCAGCTCCAGCGATTCCTGATACGATAATTGTAAATACTGGAGATTTAATGCAACGATGGACAAATCATGTTTTTTGTTCTACCAAACATCGGGTAGCGATTCCAACAGATGAAAAAATGAAGCGATCGCGTTATTCAATAGCTTTTTTCTGCCATCCTAACGATGATACTGAGGTTGCTTGTCTTCCTGGTTGTTGTACGGATCGAGTAGCAATGTATCCTTCTATTTCTGCCAAAGATTACTTGATTAGCCGCTTGCAGGCAACTTATTAATACCCTACAGCAGCGCCATCACTTCTTGGATCGGCAGCACCGTATTTTATATTAGTTTCAGCGTCGATTAAAATCGCCCCAGCGTGTCCCATCACATCTGTATAATCTTCAACAACTTTAACAGAGTGACCGCGATCGCTTAATTCTCGAACAATATCTGCTGAAACTCTGCCTTCAATTTTAAGTTCGTTGGTAGCGACTCCCCAAGTACGTCCTTGCAACCATCGCGGTGCAGAAATTGCATCTTCGACATTAAAACCAAAATCGACAATTCGAGTTGCGATCGCAGCTTGAGTTTGAGGTTGTCCTTCTCCTCCCATCGTACCGTAGACTAAATACGGTTTGCCGTTTTGAAATAACATGGCAGGGTTTAACGTGTGAAAAGTACGTTTTTTAGGTTGCAAACAATTTACATGTTGCGGATCTAAGGAGAAAAAACACCCTCGATTTTGTAATAGAATCCCCGTATCACCTGCAACTATACCCGAACCAAATTCGTAGTAAATACTTTGAATTAAAGAGACAGCGTTACCATCTTTATCTACAACTCCCAGCCAAATTGTATCGCCTTTTGGATCGAGAGGTTGTACTTGGTTAGCGGCTTGCTGCAAGTTAATCTGTGCTGCTAGTTCTTTACCACGTTCTGAAGATAATAGCCAATCTAAAGGCATATTTACAAAGTCAGGATCGCTCACATATTTATCGCGATCGCTAAATGCTTGTTTGGTTGCTTCTACAATCAAATGATAGTAATCTGCCGTTCCTTCTCCGAGTTTGCGTAAATCGAAATTATTTAAGATATTTAAAATCGATAAAGAGGCAATTCCTTGAGTGTTGGGTGGTAAGTTATAAGCAATATAATCGCGATAATTGACTGAAATTGGTTCTACCCAGTTAGCAGTATGTTCTGCAAAATCTCGCAGAGTTAAAATTCCCCCGTTCTCTTGTAAATCTGCAACGATATTTTGGGCAATTTCCCCTTGATAAAACTCGGCTGCACCTTGAGAGGCGATCGCTGCTAAACTTTGAGCTAAGTGCGATTGTTTAAATATTTCACCTGTTTGATAAATTGTTCCATCAGGTTTCAAATAGATTTGACGAAAACCAGAAAATCTTTGTAAATTAAAAAATTCTTTATCTACATCAATACTTATTTGAGTCCAGCTTGCTTGATTTTGAGAAGTTGGGAAACCATTCTCAGAAAACTTAATTGCAGAAGCAAAAAGTTGCTGCCAAGGCAAAGAATTATTTATGCTTGCTTGAGCGTATTTATATGCTAAATCCCAGCCGGATACTGCTCCAGGTACGGTATTTGCAGCTAAATAACCTCTAAAAGGAATTCTGTCATAACCTTGAGATTGATAGAGATCGATTGTTGCCTTTTCCCCCGCTCGACCGCTAGCATTCAAACCTTTTAATTCTCGTTTTTTGATATTATAAATCAACCAAAAATTATCGCCACCCAAACTATTCATATGGGGATAAACCACCGTCAAGGTAGCAGCAGCAGCGATCGCAGCATCAACGGCATTTCCCCCTTGCTGAAGTATTTCTAAACCCGCTTGGGAAGCTAGGTAGTGAGGGGTTGTGACTATACCATTAGTAGAAATGGGTGCTTTGTTTGTCAAATGAGACATAGCTATTTTTAGGTGAAAAAAGTACGAATCGCGTTGACTCTTGAGTTTCCCTACTGTCTTCTGTGCTGAGTCACCATTTATATATTACAGGTATATATTACAGGGTATAAACTATACCTTATCAGGTAAGAAAAACTTGATTGTAGGGAATCGCTTTTAACATTCCAGGGGAAATGCGATCGCAACTATGCTAAAAGAATCTATACTAATTTCTCCCAAATAGGAATTTTACCTATGTCAGTCACAATAGAGCAAGACTTAAAGGAAATTTTAGCTAAGCTTGACCAGAAATTAGATGGTCTACAAAAAGATGTTGTCGATCTAAAAGTAGGACAAACCGAAATTAAAGGAGAAATTAAAGCTCTGGGTGAGAGAATAAATGGACTAGATGAACGAGTCAAGAGTCAAGATTTTATCAATCGAGGATTTTTAGTCGGTTTGATTTTAGCTATTCTTGGTGGTTTGGCTAAATTATTTGGTTTTGTGGGTAATCCATAAGAGCGATAATAATGTTTTGCTGCTATGTTTATGATGCCTAATCAAAACCGTTAAAGTTTACAATCGTCAGGATTAGTTATCATCAGGACTAGCACTAGGAATAGGCTCGGAATTTATCGGACTCGGTGCGGTGTTATCGAGGCTGGGAAGCGGTTCGGGAGGAGGAGGGTTCAAAATCCTCTGCCACTCGCCTATCTGCGCTTGAGCGGCTCCGTAGGCGCTGCTGCTGCGCGGAATTTTGCGGGCTATATCGATCCCTGCTTGTGGGTTGTACGTCCCTTGGTCTTGTGCCAACCGCAACAAGCGATCGCCCCAGTTATTAATGGCTGGATTCACATCCAATCGTAAGGAATTGCTGTTAGGAACCCGATCCGCCAGCCGAATTGCTTGTGCCAATGCATCGGGAGTATTCTGCAAAGCAACTTGCTGGGCTTCGCGCCAATCTTGTTCCGCCTGAAGTTGAGTTTGCCATTCCTTAACTTCTGCCTGCGCTGTGGCATGTAGCGCCCGTCCCGCACCAATTTGCCCAGCAGCAGCGATCGCCGCTGGTAGATTGCCATTATTTGCCAAGTCTCGCGCTTGGTCTAAGAATGGCTGGTCTTCAATCGTTTGGATCTGGCGCGTCCAGTTGCGAATTCGCTTACGGGCTTCGCCATAAAGCGCGCGTCCTTCACCAATTTTACTCGCTTCATCAACTGCTGCTTGTAAAGCGACGACATCGCCTTCAACCACTATCTCGTCGGCACGGTTAAGGTAAGGTTGGTCTTCAAATGTTTGTATCCGTCGCCGCCAGCCGTCAATTTCTCGCTTGGCTTCAGCAGCACGGGGATTCGAGTCTGGAATCATCAAAGCTTCAGCGATCGCTGCATTTAAATCGGCAACTGCCCCTGGTTGAGCTAAGCTGCGTGCTTTGGCTAGATGCTGTACGTCTTCAATTTCTAGTTGCCAACGGGCGATCGTATCTTGAGCTTTATAGTAAAGCGGTCGGTCTAGTCCAATTTTTTGCGCTTCGGCAATTGCCGCTTCTATGCTAGAAACAGTACCGACAAAAGCACTCCGATGTGCCTCAGCTAGGACGGTAAAATCTTGAACTTCTGTTTCTAATTTGGCAACAGCAGGAATTTGATTGGCAATCTCGACAGCTTTGTCTACATCTCTTTTATCTAAAGTTTCCTGGGCTAAATCGAGCATTTTGCGCCCGATATCGGGAATCATTGCTTGAGCTTTCTGATAAAAATAGCTACCTGCTTCAATTGCTTGAATTTGCTGTATGGCAGCTAGAAAATCGTCGGCTCTGCCTCGATTGACCAAATTTTGAATTTTCTCCAATCTTCCGCCATCTTCTCTGGCGGTGGCGATCGCATATTTTAATTCTTCGTATTTGGTATTTGCCCAATAGTTGTTACCGACATTGAGCAAACGTACCGCTGCCATCGAAGCCCGATACCAGTTTTCTTTCGGGATCTGGGACTCGGCTTCAGCATAAATTTTTTCTGCTTCCGCCCAAATCGATTTCCACTTTTCAATTTGCGTTGGGACGGTGGAGGCTGTAGAGACATCTGACGGAATATCGGAGGCGATCGCGATCGCCTCCGATAGCTGTCCGGCTTGAAACTTTTCTTCTGCTAAGGCGAGTAAATCTTGCGACCACTCTGCTAAACCCCGTTCGATTTCTTGACTTAAAGGATGATTTTGTGGTAGAGGCTTTACTAAGGCGATCGCTGCCATTAAATCTGGTACAGTTCGTTTTGCCGCTGCAACTTGAGCGCAATGCAACCGCACCGTCCCTGAAGCCAGAGGCCAAAAAATTGCCGGACAATTAGGTGCAGATGGTAACTTAAATAACATCGTCATGGCGACGATCGCCACTCCATTAGCCCCCAACGCTGCCAGAGCTGCCCAAAGCATCCAGTGTTTCCACCACCGCTTGCGTCCGACACTAGGCGGCTCTCCCGACGGAGGTACGCTAGACCACAACTTACCGTCTGTAGCTGATGAAGGGGAAACGCTACCAGATTGGGACGAGTTCGATGGTGATTGTGGCATGACTTCTGAATTGTGCCTTTGCTGGGACAGGTATTGAGACAGCTCGCGATCCGTTGGATATTGAGAAGCAGAGTCTACAGAATGTTGGGTATGAGGCTGATTGCCATTGTCCCCCTTTGCTGGCGGCTGACTCACAGACCAATCCTCTGGCATACTCCGATCGCTCATGACTCGCCCCAATATCTTAAGTACTATGCTTGATTTTGCCTGCTAAGCACATTCATTGTCATCCTATATTGGTCATTGGTCATTTGTCATTGGTAGTTGGTAATGGGTAATTGGTAATGGGTAATTGGTAATGGGCAATTCGCGCCATGCACGCAATTCAGATTAATCGATCGCTCTCTACTGATCACTGGTCACTGGTCACTGGTCACTGATTAAGACTCTGCCCGTAAATCCAAAATCAACTGCTCTAACTGATTGCTGCTGGCTTTGTAAACTTGTCCGCAAAAATGACATGTGGCTTCGGCTCCGTCATCTTTGGCAATCATGTCTTGTAATTCTGCTTCGCCTAGAATTTTCAGCGCTCCTAGAACGCGCTCAAAAGAGCAACCACAGTAAAAGCGCACTAACTGGGATTCTGGAAAAATCTCCAAATTCATATCTCCTAACAGTTGCTCGAAGATTTGCGGTAAGGTCTTTCCAGCTTGGAGTAAGGGCGTGAATCCTGCTAGCTGAGCAATTCTTGATTCTAATGTTTGTACTAAAGCTTCATCGCGGGCTGCTTTGGGCAAAACTTGAATCAGCAATCCTCCTGCTGCTGTCACTCCTGTAGCGCCGACAAATACGCCTAATACTAACGCTGACGGTGTTTGTTCTGACGTAGCTAGGTAGTGAGACAAGTCGTCGCCAATCTCTCCCGATATTAGCTCTACCGTGCTGGAGTAGGGATAGCCATAGCCAACATCGCGTACGACGTAGAGATAACCCTCTGAACCCACAGCACCGCCAACATCCAATTTACCGCGATCGTTTGGTGGTAGTTCGATCGCGGGATTGCCGACGTAACCTCTTACAGTACCGTCTAAACCTGCATCGACTAAAATTCCCTCTAACGGACCATTACCTTTGACCCGAATATTGACTCGCGAATCAGGGCGTTTCATGCTAGAAGCAAATAACAACCCAGCGGACATAGTGCGTCCTAGCGCTGCCGTCGCCACGTAGGAAAGTTCATGCCGTTTTCTTGCCTCTTCAGTCAGCTTGGTGGTGATAACGCCGACAGCGCGAATTCCCCCATCGGCGGCTGTGGCACGAATTAACCGATCTGCCATGAGAAAACCTTACAATTCTTTACGAAAGCTACTCTATTTATTCTATGTTGGCGATCCGGTAAAAGGTTGAGGGGTGAAGTACGGCTTTCCTGGCTGGCGATCGCGAGTTCGTCAAATTCAAGTAGGGTGGGCAATGCCCACCCTACTACTTGCAAACGCCACGCACCACTCTTCTAGTAATTTTTTCTTATTGACACTTGGGGGAAAACTAAACATTTTGTTAAAATGCTGACAACAGAGGAAGCAGGAGAATCTCCAACCATGACCCAAACGCCATCCAAAAAGCAAACTGTTATTGCTCCATCCATACTATCAGCAGATTTTAGCCGTCTAGGAGCTGAGATTCAAGCGATCGATGAGGCTGGAGCTGACTGGATTCACGTTGATGTCATGGACGGTCGATTCGTGCCTAACATCACTATTGGTCCGCTGATTGTCGAAGCAATTCGCCCAGTGACTCAAAAACCTCTGGATGTCCACTTGATGATCGTAGAGCCAGAGAAGTACGTTGAAGATTTTGCCAAAGCAGGAGCCGATATTATCTCCGTTCATGCCGAGCATAATGCTTCCCCTCACCTCCACCGCACGCTCGGTCAAATTAGAGAATTAGGGAAACAAGCAGGGGTCGTACTCAATCCTTCTACACCATTAGAACTGATCGAGTACGTACTAGAACTTTGCGACTTAGTGCTAATCATGAGCGTTAACCCAGGTTTTGGTGGTCAAAGCTTTATTCCATCTGTCGTACCCAAAATCCGCAAACTGCGCCAAATGTGCGACGATCGCGGTTTAGATCCTTGGATTGAGGTTGATGGTGGCTTAAAAGGTAACAACACCTGGCAGGTGCTAGAAGCAGGCGCAAATGCGATCGTTGCTGGTTCGGCAGTATTTAAAGCTAAAGATTACGCTGAGGCGATCGCAGGCATTCGTAACAGTAAGCGTCCCGCACCTGAGTTAGCAACCGTTTAGAAAACATAGCATTTCTTTTGATTAGAATTGCAATACATTTCAATCGTAGGGGCGTACAGCGTGCGCCCCTGCTACTATATATACTTTTTGAAAGCGGTTATATCTAAATCAGTAATATATTCGGGATTGCCTGTTCTTAACTTTGTATTAATTCCATACTTGTAAGATTGAAATTGCTATTCACTGCTCGCGTTAGATCGAATTTATGAATGACCGATTAGAGCAAATCCTGATTCAACAACTTCATTTAATTACCAAGCTGCAAACCAAAACTGATGAAATTTTGAGCTGGAATACTTCAACTGAATCCGCAGAAGCTACAGCAGCTTATTTTCAAGCTTTGGAAAGCGCGGTTGATGGTTTGGAAAGTTTGTCTGAAGTTTACGAATATTTTGAAGACTGGAGTTTAGCAGAAGACGAAGTTGCAGAAGTTATTTCACCCTAAATTGTCAAAATTCTAGCAAAAGTCGAGCTAGGTCGATCGCTCTGACGCGGATAGATGCTTGTGAATCAATTTCACGACTGCATCAGCTTGCACGGGTTTGTCCAGACAATCGGATGCACCCACAACCATCGCCCGCACGCGATCGATCAAATTGCCGCTAAAAATGACGATCGGTGTATCGCGGAACGCATTAATCTTACGGATGCGCGTGCAAATTTCATAGCCATTTAGTTTTGGCATGATGAGATCTAAAAAGATCATGTCTGGTTTTTGACTTAACAAAATTGCGAGCGCCCGCAAAGGATCTTGAATGTCTATAAACTGATATCCTGCATCCGTAATAATGTTCCGCATCACCTCGCACACTAATGGACTATCATCAATGCAGGCGATCGTTGGTTTCAGTGCTATTGGCGTAACTGGTGGTTCTAATGCAACCTCTCCAGCCGTGGGCATAGCCAGATCGGGAATGTCTGTTAGTTCCACCATGTCGTCTTGAAGGTAGGGTGACAAAGTGTAGGATAGCTCTAAAACCTGACGTTTCATCAGTACGGCTAAATCGCGTAGCGTCCGCCGTCCGTCTAGAAGTGTAGTCAACTGGCGGTAAGTATTAGGAGAAGTTTTTCGTTGCAATAATTCTGGATTTTTGAGGATCGGAGCTTGATTGGGACAAACATTTGTTAAGTTAGCGTGTTGCCAGTTACGCCACATTTGATAAGCTGACGCAAGTGCTTGCTCGATGTCCATGAGTAATAATTGCAACCCAGAAGAATTTTCGATCTGCACCTGATATTTGATAACTTGCCCAGTTTGCAAAATATCAAATAGCACTTCCGTGATACTACCGCGCACGATTTGCGTGACTTGCCTGCTGGTAATTTGCTCCTGTTTGAGCCATAAACTCAGAACTTGATACTCCCATGCCGAGCCAGCTAGATCGGTTGGTAATTTCAGTCGATCGATTGAAATTTGCGGGCAGTGCGTGACTATAAGCCTTTGCCACCTGCGGATGGGATGCATCCCTCCAGTAGCATATAAAACTCGACCGGAGTACAGATAAAAAGTCCACTCTTGCCCCGAAGCACTGGTGACAGATAGTCTGCCAGTCACTTGAGCTGACTTGAGCGAAAGAAACTCGGCAACAAAAATATTTGCGTTGTCGCGATCGCCATGATGTTCGTCGTGGGATGGTTCCGGTTGGCGTAACGCTGTTTGCTTTTTTAACCGCGCGGCGATCGCCCCTAATAAATCTTTTTTTGAGAACGGTTTAGTTAGGTAATCATCAGCACCTAATTCCATTCCTTGGCGCAAATGAGTTTTATCTGCTTTGGCTGAGAGAAAAATGAAAGGCATCAGCGCTGTAGTTGGTTCTTCGCGCAGCAACTTCAACACTTCATAGCCATCTAATTCCGGCATCATCACATCGCACAAAATCAGATCGGGTTTATGTTCCCAAGCCCAGTTAATGCCAACGTGACCGTTCTCTGCGGCAACGATTTCGTATCCCTCCGTCGCTAGCAGCTCGGTAATATTTTCTCTAACTGCCTGCTCGTCTTCGATGACCAGAATCTTTGTCATTTCGCTCTACCTGCGGATCTCATGCCAGTCTCAGTTATCAGTTATCAGTTATCAGTTATCAGTTATCAGCGAACAGGGTGTGGGGTGTAGGGTGTGGGGAATTGGTAGTTGGTAGTTGGTAGTTGGTCGTTTTCTCCCTTGTCTCCCTCCTCTCCCTTGTCTCCCCCCTCTCCCTTGTCTCCCTTGTCTCCCCCCTCTCCCTTGTCTCCCCCCTCTCCCTTGTCTCCCTTGTCTCCCCCCTCTCCCTTGTCTCCAACTCCCGACTTACGACTTTTCTCTTCAGCTTCCTACAGAAATGTGTTTGCCAATCATTTGCAATAACTTTTCTGTTTGTACGGGTTTTTCTAGGTAATCCGAGACTCCTGCTGCTTGCGCTTGGGCGCGGTCGATCGCATTACCACTAAGAATGACAATCGGTGTATCGCGGAAAGCTGCAATCTTACGCAGTCGCGAGCTAATTTCATAGCCATTCAAGTTGGGCATAACCAGATCTAAGAAAATTAAATCTGGCTTGCGCGTCAACAAAGTTGAGATTGCTCGTAGAGGATCTTGAATTGTCAATACCTGATAGCCTGCGTTGGACAGCATTTGATCCATAGTTTGACAGACGAGAGGGCTGTCATCGATACAAGCAATCAGTAGCGATTTGGCTGCTGTTGATGTGGCGGGTGTAGCTGATGTCGGTGGTGTTGCAGGTTGTGCGGTGGCTGCGTGCGGTAGTGGTAGGTCAGGGAGTTGGACGAGTTCGACGATCTTGGATTGGAAGTAGGGTAAGAGAGACACAGCAACTTCGGCAGCTTGACGCTTCATCAATACTGCCAGTTCGCGCAGCGCTCGCTTGCCATCGAGTACTGCTGTCAGTTGACGGTAGACAGCTGGTGAAGTTTGTTGTTGTAAAGCTTCTGGCTGTTTGACTAGGGGGGCATAGTTGGGTAGAAGCGAAGTTAGATTGCTCGATTGCCAAGCTTGCCATAGTTTTTGGGCTGGGGTGAAGACTTGCTCCCACTCTAAAGCAAGAAGTTGTAAAGGCAAGGCTTGCTCCGATTTTTGGTAATTGATTTGCCCTGCCTGCATCATGTCAAACAGGACTTCGACAACACAATCGCGCACTATTGGGGCAATGTGTTCGCGACCGATCTGTTGTTGTTTCAGTAACAAGCCGAGTAATTGATATTCCCAAGCAGGTCGAGTAAAAAGCTCGGTTGGTAAATTTAATTGAGTCAGTTGAATTTGGGGGCAGTAAGTCGAGACATGCCGCTGCCAGCGCCGCGCTAAATGCATCCCTCCTGTAGCGTACAACAAGCGCCCCTGATGCAAGTAAAAGTCCCAAGACTGATCCGTGGCGCTTTTAACATTTAATTTGCCAGTAAATTGAGCCGATTGGAGTGCTGCTAGTTCCTGAGCAAATGCGTTGAAGTCTTGATATTGAGCTGGTGCAGGCGTGGAAGGCGCGTTAATTATGGGTTGAGGTGCGAGCGAAATGCGATCGCTGTTGAATAGGGAAGCCTGCAAAAGTTCTGCATATTGGACGATCGCATCCCGTCTTTTCAGCCGCGCCGCCACCGTATCTAATAGTTCGTCGGGAGTAAAGGGTTTTGTAATGTAATCGTCAGCTCCCAAGTTCATGCCATGACGGATCTCAGCTTTTTCCACCTTGGCGGAGAGAAAAACAAACGGCAGCAGTGCCGTGGTTGGTTCTTGACGCAGCGATCGCAATACTTCGTAGCCATCTAACTCCGGCAGCATCACATCGCACAAAATCAGATCGGGTTTGTGTTCGCTTGCCCAGTCCAAACCAACTTGACCGTTATCAACTCCAACAACCTCATAGCCGCCATCTTCCAAACAGTCTAGGATGTTGTCTCTAACCAAACGCTCGTCTTCTATAACTAAGATCTTTTTCATAGGTCATGCCTAAATTGTCTAAATTCAACAAATTTCTATTTGGCTCATTGTCAATAGCGGCAAACGAGCATTTTTATATAAATGACTGTCTCCATAAAACTTAAATTTGGTTTTGAGAGAGTTTCTTACTTCAGGTCTAGTTTGCCCAGTTTGGCATCGATACTTACTATCCGCAGCAAGAAGTCGATAAAATATAGACAACTCAATCGGTGAACAGCAAACACATGCCTCCTCGTTGGCCCCGTAAACCAGACCGCCGCGATCCTGCCTATCGACGTTTAGACGATCGCATGAACTTTGCTACCCACGTAGCGATTTTCGCTGCCATGAATTCCGGTCTGTGGTTCGTCCACATTCTCAAAACCACAGCTTGGGAGTGGTTGCCTTGGTTAACAGGGGGATGGGCAACTGTATTATTAGGACATTTAATTTACATTGCCGCGATCGCCAACTATTCTGAGTCAGCTGCGCCAGATACACCGCCCAAATCTACCTAGAGAGTCAGTTATCAGTTGTCAGTTATCAGCTATCAGTGAAGAGTGGTAATGGGTAATGGGTAATTGGTGAGTGAGGCAAAGAGGCTTTCTTGCAACAGGCTTTTGACTTGCGACTTATCCATTACCCTTTTCAAATAGAAGGAAGTTCAGTTTTATGGCTAAACAAAGTACTTCAGAAGTTATTGAAGCGATCGCAGCTGAAATCGGCGAAAACGTATATATAGATATTGCCAAATGGCATCTTTATCTTGCCGATGCCAAACTTCATACCCTGCTTGCCGAACAACTCTATCCCATTTTGACGGCGCGATCGCTCTCAGAAGATCGAGTCCAGCAAGTTTTACAAAATATTCCCGTTAAACTTGGGGGCGGGAAAAAAGAAATCCCCCTAATTGACTTGATACCAGCCCGAGGTCAAGCTGACTTAATGGAGATTTTGCAGAAGTATCAAGATGAAATGTAATGGGTAATGGGTAATGGGTAGTTGGTAGTTGGTAGTTGCTCCCTTGTCCCCCTTGTCCCCCTTGTCCTCCTTTTCCTCCTCAGCCCCCTCAGCTCTCTTTCCCTCCCGTACGGGCGGGTTTAGAAACCCGCCCCTACTGGCTCCCGGCTCCCCTTTTAGTCAACCGAGCCACTAAAAAATCGATTTCTGGCAATTTCATCCGAGTGGCAAGGAGGGCAAAAACTCCCATGCCTACTAACCCGGAAGCGATCGTTTGCAGCAGTAGTAAAACTAATCCCTGACTACCGAAGAAATGTTGCAAACTCCAAAGAGTCCCCCAGCTAGAGACTCCTGCGGTAAAACCACTGACAATTAAACCTAAAATTGGTAAACTCCATTGTCGCAATGGTAAACCGTGGAGTTTACGATGCAAGATACCCAAAAACAGCAGCATCGAGATCGTATTGACTCCTACTGTTGCCAGTGTAATTCCAGGGGCACCAAAAGGTTTGATGAGGATAAAATCTAGTAGAACGTTGAGGAAGATATTTAATAC
>NZ_RSCK01000002.1:0-91522 GCF_003991895.1 Chroococcidiopsis cubana SAG 39.79 | reverse complement strand
CCAACGCGGAAGGGCGTTTCTCCATCTCCCAAGGCGTAAAATACTCGTACCAAGACATCGCGCCCTAAGTAGACAAACATACCAATGCCGTAGGCAACTAAAATTGAAGCTACGAGTTGCGAATCATCTTGTTGAAAGGCTCCGCGTTCGTAAACGATTCGGACGATTGGCATCGCTAGAGCCGCAAACAAAGCTCCTAAAGGCAGCATCGTGAGAGCCGTTAGAATCAATCCCTGGCGCAGTCGCGATTTCAAATTGTGCCACTCTAACGGATCGGCAAGCCGAGAGAGAATTGTAAATAAGGGCAGCAAAATGACATTGGAAATGATGCCCAGGGGAGTCTGAACGATCAAGTTAGCGTAGTTGAAAGCAGCAGCAGCCCCAGGAATGCCGGAAGCAAAGAAATAATCGGTGAACAGATTAATTTGTAGCATCCCAGAAGCAAAAACAGCCGGAGCCATTAACTTAACTGCTTGCTGCACGCCAGGAGAGCGAAAATCGAACCGCAGGCGCAGCGTACCGAGTCGTAACCGCCACTGTACGATTAATTGTACGATCCACTGAAATAATGCCCCTGCAAGGGTTCCCCAGGCTAAAACCTGCCCGCCAATCGCCACATAAGCAGGAGAAATTATTTGGCTTCCCACGGATAAATATAAGATTCCCAGCCCCAAAATAATTGTGATACTAGAAAGTACGGGACTGAGGGACAGCAACCAGTATTGATTGGCAGTATTGAGCGTGCCAAAACCAATTCCAATTAATCCCGATAGTAAAATCATTGGAGACATAATTCGCAATTGCTCGGCAGCGATCGCGTGGGCTGTCTGGCTCAATTGCGGACCCACCAAATAAATTAATCCATCCGCCGACAAGAACAGGGCGATGGATACGAGCAACAACACTCCGCTAACTAGAGTCGTGATGCTTTCCACTAGGGGAGCGGCTTCCTGTTTGCTACGCTTTTCTAAGATGCTGACAATCGTGGTGTGGATCGGACCATTCACACCTCCCAGCAAGATTAAAAAGAAACTAGGAATGATATAGGCATAGTTGTAGGCATTAGCAGCTATACCCGTACCGAAAGCCGCCGCGATCGCCTGTTGGCGGAACAAGGCAACTAATTTACTCAGCAGGGTTGCGATCGCCACAATCCCCGCAATTCCAGCTAAAGTTCGAGATTTCTGTTGATTGGTCACAAAAAAATAGGGAGCGCACGAGCAGGGAGCGCACGAGCAGGGACGAGCTGGGAGCAGGGACGAGCTGGGAGCAGAGGGGAAGAGGGGGAGAGGGGGAGAGGGGGAGAAGGGGAGTAATTACCAATTACCAATTACCCATTACCTATTACCCATTACCCATTACCCACACCCTACACCCCTTCTTCATGCACCACACACCACTCTTCACTACTCGCTTGCCAAATAACATTTAAACCCAGAATTCCCAATCTTTCACATCGCCAGCAGTAAAAATGTAAGTCAATGCAAAAACTTGGGAATACTAACTGTTAAGAATAACCCTTGGAGAATTCAGAATTAACTGGTCACTGGTCACTGGTCACTGGTAACTGATAAAGGCGATCGCTAAATCATAGTAGGAAAATGACGGTGAAAGATTCACTGCCTAGTAACGAAATAGATAGACTTCATGCCCTACAGCGGTACGATATTCTGGATACTTCACCAGAACAGGCGTTTGACGATCTCACTCGTTTGGCTGCCCAAATTTGCCAGACTCCTACAGCACTCATTAGTTTGGTCGATGCCGAGCGCCAATGGTTTAAGTCTCAAGTTGGTTTAACTATTCCAGAAACTCCTCGTCATATTGCTTTTTGCGATCGGGCAATTGCCGAACGCCACTTACTGATCGTGCCTGATGCTTGCCAAGACGAGCGTTTTGTCGACAACCCGCTGGTAACTGGAGAACCCAAAATTCGGTTTTATGCGGGCGCACCACTGGTGACATCGGACAATTTTGCTTTGGGAACTCTCTGCGCGATCGACTACGTACCTCGCGAGTTGAGTCCCCAACAATTGGAGGCTTTGGAAATTCTGGCGCGTCAGGTCATGACACAGTTGGAGCTAAGACGGAATTTCATCGATTTACAGCAGGCACATCAACAGCAGCGGCAAACTGAATTTGCCCTGCGACAGAGCCAAGAACGTTATCGAGATTTATTTGAAAATGCTAACGATTTGATTCAATCGGTTACGCCAGATGGCAGATTTATCTATGTCAACCGCGCCTGGAAAGAAACTCTTGGCTATAGCGAAGCAGAGCTTGCCGAGCTAAAAATTTACGACATTATTCATCCCGATAGCTTGTGTCACTGCCTCGAAGTCTTTGGGCGCATCATGGCTGGCGAAAAATTCGCGCAAGTTGAAACAATTTTTGTCACCAAGCAAGGCGAAAAAATTTGGGTAGAAGGTAGCATCAACTGTCAATTTGTCGAGTCTCAACCAACGGCGACTCGCGGAATTTTTCGTAATATTAGCGATCGCAAAGCTGCGGAATTAGCCCTACATGATGCTTATTGTCAGTTAGAAACCAAAGTTGCCGATCGGACTGCCGAACTGGTCAGCATCAACCAGCAACTCCACAGTGAAATGGTAGAACGTCACCGCGCTGAGGCAGAAGTCCGGCTGTTACAAAAAATCGCTCAGGCGATCGGAGATGCCCAAAACTTCCATGCTGCTCTGGGAGTGGCACTGCGTCAGATCTGCGAATTTACTGGTTGGAGTTATGGTGAGGCGTGGATACCCAGTGCAGAAAACGATATCCTTCAGAGCAGTCCTGCTTGGTATGGCAAGCATTACAACGTCACAAACTTCCGTAGTTCGAGCAAGAAATTTAAATTCTCCCCTGGCGTTGGTTTAATCGGTCATGTTTGGCGATCGCAGCAACCGCATTGGGTTCCGAGTCTAGAAGACGAGACTGAGATGGCGATCGTCCGCAGCCATTTAGCACGGGCTGCTGGTCTCAAAGCAAGTTTAGCCATTCCGATCGTCGCCGATCGCGCTGCGAACAGATCGGAAGTACTAGCTGTTATCGCCTTTTTCATGTCCGAATCTTGCACTGAGGACAAGCATCAAGTCGAGATCGTCTCAACTGTGGCTACCCAGCTAGGCGGATTAATGCAACGCAAGCGAGCAGAAGAAGGACTGCACGACAGCGAATCTCGGTATCGTGCTGTAGTCAAGCAGACTGCCGAGGGAATTTGTCTCGTCGATATCGAGACAAAACGTATTTTGGAAGCAAATGATGCTTTTGCGCGTTTCCTCGGTTATGCTCCCGAGCGACTTTTACAACTGACGCTATACGATATTTTCGCAGGCGATCGCCTGACAATCGATCGCAATGCCCAGCGCGCGCTGAGGGGAAAAAATCTATTTTTAGGAGAAGTGCCACATCACCGCAGCAATGAGAGCGTGGCTTATGCAGAAGTTCATCTCAATTCAATTTTTTATGGTGGCAAAGAAGTTTTTTGCATTGTTGCCCACGATGTCACAGAACGCCAGCAAGTACAAGAGGCACTGCGGCAGAGCGAGGAGCGGTTACAAGCAATTTTAGATAACTCTACGGCATTAATTTACGTCAAAGATTTAGAAGGTAAATATCTCACGATCAATTCTTGGTACGGGATTCTGTTCCATTTAGATCGAACTGAGGCAATTGGCAAAACTGACTACGAGATCTTCCCGCCAGAAATTGCTGAGGTGCTGCGAACCAACGATCGCCAGGTGTTAGAGACAAAATCGGCATTGGATTGGGAAGAGGTACTACCCCACGATGACGGTTTGCATACTTACCTTTCAGTTAAGTTTCCCTTATTCAATGCTGCTGGCGAACCCTACGCTGTTGGGGGTATCTCTACCGATATTACCGAGCGCAAGCGAGCAGAAGAAGCTCTCCGTTCTAGCCTTGCTACTAACCGCGCTCTGATCAATGCGATTCCCGATTTAATGTTCCGCATGAATGGCGATGGAATTTTTGTCAACTACAAAGTTTCTAAAGCAGAAGAGTTAATTGTCCCGCCAGATCGGTTTTTGGGCAGACGAATTGATGAAGTACTGCCACCAGAAATCGCTCAGCCGACGATGTATTACATTCAGCAAGCCTTAGCTACGGGAGAATTGCAAATCTTTGAATACCAACTTTACACCGAAGATGAATTGCGCGATTACGAAGCGCGAATTGTCGTGAGTGCAGAAAATGAAGTGATGGCGATCGTCCGCAACATTACCGATCGCAAGCGAACTGAAGCAGAAATGCAGCACACGCTGGCTAAAGAAAAAGAACTTAGCGAACTCAAGTCTCGCTTTGTCACCATGACTTCTCACGAATTCCGCACGCCATTAACCACTATCCTGTCTTCAGCCGAATTGATGGAAGATTTCGGCTCTCAATGGGCAGAAGAAAAGAAACTGCTGCACTTACGGCGCATTGTCACCACTGTCAAGCACATGAATCAACTTTTAGATGACGTGTTGTTAATTGGGAAAGCCGAAGCGGGAAAACTAGAGTGTAACCCAATCGAACTCGATATCGTCCAGTTCTGTCGCGAGCTAGTAGAGGAGATGCAAATGATTACTGACAGCCACACAATTCACTTGAATTCTCAATGTGAATCTAGCGAGGTGGCGTTGGATGAAAAGTTATTGCGCCATATTTTGATTAATTTATTATCAAATGCAATTAAATATTCTCCTACTAGTAGTATCGTCAGTTTCAATCTGAATGTTGATGCAAAAAAAGTGATCTTTCAGGTGCAGGATCGAGGTATTGGAATTCCTAAGATCGACAGAGAACAGTTGTTTCAGTCTTTCTATCGGGCTAGCAATGTCGGCACGATCTCCGGTACGGGTTTGGGTTTAGCTATTGTCAAAAGAGCAGTCGATTTGCACTGCGGCAATATTACTGTTGAAAGTGAAGTTGGAGTAGGAACAACTTTTATAGTTTCTCTTCCTTATGAAAGCAGTTAGGAGTCACGAAAAATTCATTTATCAAGACATGAGGGTACGAGGTATTTCATTTTGACGATTGAGTTCTGAATGCTAATTTTTGAATACCTCATTAAAACACAGTTTTTAACTCTAAATTAATTAGGAAAGATCGACATGAGCCGAATTTTAGTGATTGAAGATGAACTATCAGTGCGAGAAAATATACTCGCCCGTTTGGAAGCAGAAGGATTTGATACGATTGATGCAGAAAATGGATTGAAAGGCTATCAGATGGCATTAGCGCATAAGCCAGATCTGATTATTTGCGATGTGATGATGCCAGAAATGGATGGCTATGGGGTATTAACTATGGTACGTCAAAATCCGCTCACAGCATCAACTCCATTTATTTTTTTAACGGCTAAAGCTGATAAATTAGACGTGCGCCAAGGCATGGAAATGGGAGCAGATGACTACATCAGCAAACCATTTACACGCACGGAACTATTGGGGGCGATCGCGGCGAGATTGCAAAAGCAGGCATTTGTCGCCCAACAGTCAGAAAAAAAGCTAGCCGAGTTACGCAGAAGTATTACCGATGCTCTACCGCAAGAACTATTGTTACCTTTAAGCGAAGTCCTAGCTTTTTCTAAAGTCCTAGTTGAAAGTTACGATACAATAAAACCTCAAGAACTATTAGAAACCGCCCAAAATTTACATAATTCTTCTCAACGCCTGCAAAGAATGATTGAGAATTTTATTATGTACGCTCAAATTGAACTCTTAGCCACTAATCCTGAAGAACTACAAGCTTTACGCAGTTGTCAAACCCTCAACCCTAGCGATATTATCTTTGCTATAGCAATTCAAAAGGCAAAACAATATCAACGAGAAGCAGATTTAATTTTACAAGTTGCTAATTCTAACGTCAAAATTGCGAAGCGAGACTTGAAAAAAGCGATCGAAGAAATTATCGATAATGCTTTTAAATTCTCTGAAGCTGGCACATCTGTTCATGTCAAAGCTGCCACTGAAAAAGATGGATTCAAAATTAGTATTACTAACTACGGACGCGCTATGTCTAACGAACAAATTGCTAGTATTGGCGGTTATATGCAATTCGAGCGCAAATTTTACGAACAACAGGGTTTAGGCTTGGGTTTAATTTTGGCAAAACGCATCACAGAATTACATGGAGGTAAATTATTTATTGAAAGTGGCGGGACAGAATTGAAAACGACTGTCAGCGTGTTGTTGCAACGTTAGATGTAGAGACGTTGCGTGCAACGTCTCTACATCTTCACGTCGTATATTCAGCGTTAATCTTCACGTAATCGTAGCTGAGATCGCAGCCCCAGGCTATGCCAGAACCGAAACCACTGCCAATGCTGACGGCAATTAAAACGGTTTCGTCTTGAAAGCGATCGCCTCCGCTTTGACGCTCGAAAGCTTTTGTTTCTCCATCTTTAACCGCTAATAATTCGTTGCTCTGGGCAGTACTAACGGTTTCTACTTGAGACTTTTGTGCTGCTTTTTGCTTTAAGTATGCACTAGCAGCAGCGCGATCGAAGTCTAAGGGCTGTCCGTTTTCCATTAAGAGAAAATCTCCTAATTGGATTCTGAGATTTTCCTGCTTGAAAGGTACTCCCGCACGTCCCGCCGCAGCTGCAATTCTACCCCAGTTGGGATCGCGTCCGAAAATGGCTGATTTAACTAGAGAAGAACCAGCGATGGTTTTTGCTACTTGACGCGCGGCTTTTTCGTCGGTTGCCCCTGATACTTGCACTTCAATTAAACAAGTTGCCCCTTCACCGTCGCGGGCGATCGCTTTGGCTAGATGCTGGCACACGGCTGTCAGCATTGCTTCTAATTTTTCTGCCTCTGCACCCATTTCGGTAATTGCTGGGGTGCGCGATTGTCCGTTGGCTAAGGCAATTAAACAATCGTTGGTACTGGTATCGCCATCAACGGTGATTTGGTTAAAACTTTTATCGGCAGCTCGACTCAACATATGTTGCCATAATGCGGGAGAGACAGCCGCATCGCAGGTAACAAAAGCTAACATCGTTGCCATGTTGGGGTGGATCATGCCCGAACCCTTAGCAATACCACCAATTCGCACGGGGCGATCGCCCATTGTTGTTTCTAAAGCAATCGATTTTGTGACTAAATCTGTAGTGACGATCGCTTGTGCAGCCGCATCTCCGCCTGTTTCGGAAGCCTCTGCAACTAGTTGGGGAATGCCTGCGTGCATCTTGTCCATCACAATTCTTTTGCCAATTACCCCAGTAGAGGCAAGCAACACCGATTCTGAGGGAATACTCAATGCTTGCCCCAGTGCCATCGCACACTCTAGGGCATCCAACCAGCCTTGAGAACCCGTAGCAGCATTAGCTTGCCCTGCATTGCAAAGAATCGCACGGGCGCTGGGTTTGTCTTGTAATCTTTGCTTGCAGTAATCGACACAAGCAGCACGGACTTGAGATGTGGTAAACACACCTGCGGCGATCGCTTCTACATCTGACAAAATTAGGGCTAAATCTGGTAGTCCTGAAGGCTTTAACCCCGCTCTAATGCCTACCGCTTTGTAACCCCTTGGCGCAGTGATTCCACCGCTTATCTCATGCCATGCCATGTTGCCTGTCTCCCAACGCATAGCCTGCGATTATATCAGAAGGGGTGAGGGGTAAGGAGTGAGGGGTGAGAGATTTTGAGAATTAAGGGGTGGTGTCAGCTACTAAAACTCCCAAGACACTGTTCCTTGCACGGTGAATGGTTCGCCATAGAAAACGCGAAGTCTGCTTGTCGCGGCTTCAAAGTAATCTGCGTCAAAGAGATTCCTAAAATTTAGAGCAGCTCTGAAGCGATCGCGCTTGTAAAAAATCGAGGCATCAGTGCGAAAATAGCTAGGAAGTTGAAATGTATTAGCCAAATCGCCTTGCCGTTCTCCTACAAAATATAATCCCAAGCCAAAGCCTAACCCTTGCAAAGAACCTTGTTGAATTTCATAGGTTGTCCATAAGTTAAAAGCATTTTCAGGAGTACTACTCAGGCGATTATCAACATCAAAAGTTTCATCTTCTGTAATTCGCGCATTTGTGTAAGCATAGCCACCAAATACGTTCCAACCTGGTAGAATTTCACCCGAAATATTTAGTTCAATACCTTGGCTCTTTTGCTTGCCTGTTTGGATAGAAAAACCCTCATTGATTGGGTCATCGGTTAACACGTTAGAGCGGCTTAGATCGTATAAGGCAAGAGTTGCAGATAGTCGATCATTCAAATCTGCTTTAACTCCAACTTCGTATTGCGTTCCCCGTTCTGGTTGAAATTGGCTGCCATCAAAGGATCTGCCGATTGCTGGTGTAAAAGATCGAATATAGCTGGCATAAAGAGAAATCGGCTCAATTGGTTGGTAAACGATACCTAGACGGGGACTGAAAGCATCTCCAGTTTGCTCTTGTTCTGTGTCTTCAATGAAATCTTCTGTGGTTTGCTTAAAGGTATCAAATCGACCACCCAATAGTAACTTAAGATTGTCTGCTAACGTAATTTGGTCTTGAATATAAATGCCCAGTGAATCTGTCAGCGTAGAATCATCACCCCTAGTAGTAATAGAACCTAGCGGTTGACCGTATACGGGATTAAAAAGGTCAAGTGGTGCAGCAGTTCCAGTGTTACGCTGTTGTCGGTATTCATTTAGCCGATATAGATCGACACCAAATAGAAGTTGGTGTTGAATAGAACCAGTGGAAAAATTCCCCAAGACATTTGTGTCTAAGTTAAAAGTGTTGTCGTCAAATTCACCAAGCTCATAGCCACGGTTGAGGGTGCGATTATCAGGAGCGAGGCTTGTAGCAAATAAAAATTCTCGATTAATTCGATACAGGGTGGCGAGAAAGCTATTTCTGATTGACCAATTCTTACTCAATTTGTGTTCGAGACGATAGCCAATTTTACTCGTTGTAACTTTCATGGTATTATCGCCACCAGTAGAAGATTCACTAAAATTTAAGTTACGTGGTAATCTGCCAATACCAGTAGGTAAAACCGTACCAACCGCAGGTAGACCCAGCAAGAAGAACAAGTCCCATTCGCGGTACTCTGCTTCTAAGGTCAGCTTTGTATTTTTACCAATATCAAAGCTTAAAACGGGTGCAATAAAGAAAATTTTATCTTGTTGGAAATCAATAAATCCTTTGTTATCTTGATAGGCAGCATTGAGTCGGTAGGCAATTGTTTTAGAGCTGTTTAATGGTCCAGACAAATCGATCGCGCCTCGATAAAAGTCATAGTTGCCGATCGTCCCTTCAACCGCATAGAATGGCTCGCGCAGTGGCTGTTTTGTCACAATGTTAATCGTTCCCCCTGGACTCCCCAAACCAAATAATACTGAAGCTGGACCTTTCAATACTTCAACGCGATCGATATTGGCGAACTCAAGCCCAAACCCTCCACGCGGATCTCTCAATCCGTTACGCAAGAGATTTCCAGTAAAGCCAGAAGACTGAAATCCGCGAATCGTTACTGCCCCGTCTCTTACATAAGATGCTCTCGTTCCAGTCACGCCGCTGACATTGCGGGTAGCATCCTCTAAACTGTTGATATTTTGGTCGCGTAGCACTTCTTGCGGCACTACCTGAATCGATTGAGGAATATCGCGCAAAGGTGTGTCGGTTTTGGTTCCAGTGCTGGTATCTGTAACACTATATCCATCTTGCTCGCCCGTAACCACAATTTCCATTTCTTCCCCTGGCGCTGTATCTGCTGGTTCGGGTGCAGCTGGTGGAGTGCTTTCGCCTTCTGCCTCTGGTGTCGTTGCTTCTGGCTGGGTAGGAGTTTGCGGTATGGTTGGAGGTGATACGGGTGTTTGAGCTGTAGGAGCGGCGGGGGCGGCTAAACTGAGAATGCTATTGCCATTACTCTGCCTCACCTTTGCTGTTGGCAATCCTTCAGAACCGATCGCACTCACCCGAATACCATTGTTTCCTTGTGGAGTAACGCTAACAACCGCAATTCCAGCGTTGGGGTTTTCCTGACGAAAGCTTTTACCTTCTGATAAATCTAACCGAGCATTGGTAATGTTGGCAACAAAAGTTTTTCCATAACCGGAAGTCACAATACTGAGTGGCTGCTTGCTTGTAGTTTCCAAGAATATTTCCAAACCACTATCCGTTTGGTTCAGTCGCACGCTTGTAACGGTTACGGGCGATGGAATACTTATGCTTGACTGAGCAAAAACTCGTACCTGTACGACTGGAACGATCGAAAGAGAAAACACACCTGCTAGAAATAGCGATCGCCACCACAATTTCAACATCACTCACACCAAACTGAGAAGAATTGTCAAAAACAATACAGGATGGTAAGCGCGATCGAAAGATATTTTGGCGGTTGGAGGAACTTTTTTTGAGCGCTAGAAGAACTTTTTTCGCTGCATCTGATAAGTCTTAGGATTGAAACCAAATTTTTTTCTAAATGCCTCCGCAAAATAGCTTTGATTGTTAAATCCCACGGCAGCAGCAACTTCAGCTACTTTCATTTCTTTAGTTTCTAACAGTTGACGCGCTTGCTCTAGCCGATAGTGGTGCAGGTAAGCAAAGGTAGGTTTGCCAAAACAAGTGCGAAATCCCTCTTTAAGCGCGCGGCTATTTAGCCCTACTTGTTGCGCTAGGTCTATCAACGATGGTGGATTGTCAAGTTTTCGTAATAAAATTTCTCTAGCATGGTGAATTCTCTCCACTACATCAGGCTTTAAGGAGCAAGATTCGCCGCTACCTTTCCAGATTTCTATTTCCTCCACAACTACCATTGCCATCAATTCTAGGGCTTTGCTTTCTAGGTATAACCGTTTGGCAATTCCTTGATAGGGACACTGTACAATTTGCCGCGCCACTCTTTGCATTGCCAGTGAAGCATTTCCCCTACGACAGTAATGTTCCCGATCTAACTGTCCGATCCACGGCTGCAATGCTGGTGGTAATTCTCCTGCCTGGTTACTGGCAAAAGAGTACAGCACCTCTGGCTTTATATGTACGATCGCTTCCAGATAGGGTTGCCTATCCGAACAATCACAAGTTCTATGCGGATCGATGCCAATTCCAAATAACCCATATTCGCCGCTACCAATAGATGCGCGACGATCCTCATGTCTACCTGAAAAATGAAAGTGATACTGGATGTCCTGTCGTTCCTGTTCGGGGTGTTTTGTCACCATGCGATCGCGTAACTGAAGATCTCCAATCGTCAACTCTAGTTCCTGTCGCAGTTTAATTTCCCGCCAGTAGCCCTGTCCTAGCGGTTGTGGATACTTGTACATCACATCCAACGGATCGTCAGGATCGGGGTGTTGCGTTAGCGAAGCTGACCGAAGGTATCGCTCCACAGTCTCCTGAAATAGGTCGTTGAGGGCTTGCTGGGAGATAGTGATAGTCATGAAGGTTCAGCCATGCAGATAAGAGGCTTTGAGGATTAATAAGAAATTATCGCATTAAAGCCTTTTGGCGATCGCCTAACTTAAAGCATGACAAAGACGCGATCGCCTAGTACGTCACCTAAAACTGCCACGAAATCGTTCCCAGCACCGTAAAAGGCTGTCCGTAGTTAACACGAGTAGCACTAGAACCATTTTCAAAATACTCTATATCAAATAGGTTTCTAAAGTTGAGTGCAATTCTGAATGTATCTCTGTTATAGAAAACAGCCGCATCAGTCCGAACATAACTAGGTATATCGTAAGTATTGTCCAAATCTCCAGCGCGATCGCCTACAAAAAACAAGCCAAAGCCAACACCTAACCCTTGTAAGTTACCCTTTTGAATTTCGTAAGTAGTCCATAAGTTAGCAGCATGGTAGGGAGTGTTGGGTAATTGGTTTCCAGAATCATAAGTATTATCTTCAGTGATTCGTGCATCTGTATAAGCGTAGCCTGCAAAAATATTCCATCCTGGCAAAATTTCGCCTGCAAGATTCAGTTCGATCCCTTGGCTATTTTGCTCGCCTACTTGGATAGAAAAATCTGGATTATCAGGGTCTTCTGTTAAGACATTAGTACGAGTTAAATCGTACAATGCAAGTGTAGCTGACAACCGATCGTTTAAATCTGCTTTTACTCCAACCTCATACTGACGACCGCGTTCTGGCTCAAAGGGATCGTCCAAACTACCACCAAAAAGATATGTGCCTCTTGCTGGAGTGAATGAACTGATATAGCTAGCGTAAAGTGAAATAGCTGGAATAGGTTGATAGACAATCCCAAAACGAGGACTAAATGCACTATCTGATAGGCTGCTTTCCGTGTCAGCAGAAAAATCTTCAGATTTTTGGTCGAAAGTATCAAAGCGACCACCCAATATCACTTTCAAGCTATCTATTGGTGAAATTTGGTCTTGAAGATAAATCCCCAATGAGTCTGTAATTGTGGTGTTACTAGTTTCTGAACTAAGTTCACCTCGTGGCTGACCGTAAATAGGATTGAATATATCAATTGGTGCAGCAGTAGCTTCAGCAAATTTTAGTGTTTCGTTCTCATAACTATTCAAATCAACTCCAAATAACAACTGATGCTGAATTGAACCAGTGGAAAATTTGCCAACAACATTCGTAGTTAAAGCATAAGATGTGCTTTGAAATTCGTAATCTCGGTAGGAACGATTCAGCGTGCGATTATCTGCTTCTAAGCTTCCGGGAAGCGTTCTTTTGTCGCTGTAATCGCGAAAATTGTATGCAAAAGTATTGCGTAACGACCAGCGATCGCTAAACTTATGTTCTAGTTGATATCCCAGCCTAGTCAACGATGCATTGATTTCATCTGAAGGTTCGCCAACGTTGCGATCGCGTGGTATCTTGCCATTAGGGTTGCTTAGTACAGAGCCAACAACGGGTACAAAAGGTGTGAATCCAGAATCCTTGGTTTCGATATAATCTCCTTCTATAGTCAGGTTAGTTCTCTCACCAATTGCCACAGTGACGACAGGTGATATATTAAAATGTTCGCTATTGTAAAAATCAATAAAACTATCTGAATTTCTGTAGGCTGTGTTGAGACGATACGATACGGTTTTTGCATCGTTTAAGGATCCAGATAAATCAATTGCACCTCGATAGAAACTATAACTACCAACAGTTGCATCGATACCATAAAAAGGTTCGCTTAAGGGACGCTTAGTGATGATGTTGATGCTTCCACCTGGATTACCTAAGCCAAATAGCACTGATGCAGGTCCCTTGAGGACTTCGACTCGCTCGACACTGGAAAGTTCAACAGATTCTCCCGCCCCCGCATCTACTTGCCCATTCCTGAGCAAATTATTATTTAATGCCTCAAATCCGCGAATTCTATAGGTAACATATGGACCAGAATTAAAATCTGGAGTTGCACCAGCAACATTTCTGAGTGCATCATCCAAGCGAGTAATCTGTTGGTCGCGCAACACTTGTTGTGGTACTACCTGAATCGATTGGGGAATGTCGCGCAAGGGTGTATCGGTTCTCGTTCCCGTCGTTGCACTGGGTACAAGATACCCATCTTGCTCCCCTGTCACCACAATTTCAATTTCTTCGTCCCCTTGCACCGATCCCTCTGGCTGTTCGTCGGGTGTAACTGGTGGGGGTATTTCTTCTGTTTCTGGTGCGATCGCCTCTGGCTGAGTTGGAGTTGCTGGTACTGCTGGCTGAGGTGTGGGTGTTTGAGCTGTGGGAGCGGCGGGGGCAGATAAACTGAGACTGGTACTGCCATTACTCCGTCTCAACTTTGCCGTCGGTAATCCCGCCGAACCGATCGCACTTACCCGAATACTACTTCCCTGCTGAGTGACGCTCACAACTGCTATCCCACCAGTTAAGTTTGACTGACGAAAGCTGTTGCCTTCTGGTAGGGCTAACCGAGCATTGATAATATTGGCAACAAATGTTTTTCCGTAACCAGAAGTCGCAATACTGAGTGGCTGCTGGCTTGTAGTTTCCAATAACACCTCTAAACCACTATCTGTTTGCTTCAGCCTTACTCCGGTGACAGTTATGGGTGATGCATGACTTGCTGGTGACTGAGCCAAAACTCTCTTTTCGATCGATACTGCTGGAATCACCGAAACAGAAAATACACCTGCGAATAATAGCGATCGCCACCACAATTTCAACTTCACAACCCACACCTATAAACTAGCTAGGAATTTCTCTCAGTTAGCTTACAGGAAACAAATGATACTCAAGCGATCGTAATTCGGCTTAAACGGAATTTCTTTTCAGCTCAAACGGAATATTTTTTCATGCAGTCGCGCGGTCGTATCCCAAACTTTTTATAAAAAGCTCTGCCAAAAGCAGTAAAATCCCTGTAACCGACCATTTGAGCGGCTTCTCCCACTCTCCAGGTTCCTGCTTCAAGCAGTTGCCGTGCTTGCTCCAAACGATAGTTGTGTAGATAGCCGAATACTGTTGTCCCGAAAATCTGCCGAAAGCCCCGTTTTAGAGTACATTCATTGAGTCCTACTTGTCTTGCCAGTGTTGCCAGAGTTAGCGGATCGTCCAATCGTTGTAGCAAAATATCTCTGGCGTGGTGGATTCTGTCTACTGCATCAGATTTTAAAGAGTAAGGATTGTATTTGCCGTCCCCGATTTCAATTTCCTCAGCAATCAGCATTCCCATTAACTCCAAAACCTTACCTTCCAAGTACACTCGCTTGGCAATTCCTTGGTAGGGACACTGGACGATTTGTTTAGCTACAGTCTGCATGGTAGGGGTTGCAGTTCCCAGACGGCTGTAACGCTCTCCCTCAGTCTGTCTAATCCACGGTTGCAAGCAGCGCGGTAATTCTCCTTCGCAATCGCCTGCGAAGGAGTAAAGTAACTCCGGCTGTACGTGGATCAGAATCTCAAAGTATGGTTCTTTACCCGAACAATCCCAAACTTCTTGAGGAGCTAAACCATTGCCATAAAGTGCGTATTGTCCGCCACATATTGAGTTGTACCTGTCTTGATGCTCTCCAGAAAAATGAAAGTGATATTCCCACCAATCTTCCCGTTCTGGCGCTCCGGTAATAATGCGATCGCGCATTTGCAAGTTTCCAATTGTCAACTGCAATCCTTGGCGCAGTTGAATTTCCCGCCAGTAACCCTGTCCCAACACTTGCGGAAATCGATACACTGCATCCAAAGGATCGTCGGGATCTGGGTGTTGCGTTAGCGAAGCTGACCGAAGGTATCGCTCTACTGTCTCCTGATGAAACAGTTCGTCGTAGGCTTGCTGGGAAATGGTGATAGTCATGACAACGGAGGCATAGAACTTAATAAGAAATTATCTCATTAATTCCTTTTTCTACTTGAAGCGATCGTAGCTTTTTCAGTTATCAGTTATCAGTTATCAGTTACTTGCGATCGGAATGCAGGGGAGAAAAACAAGAAAGCCTCTTGCCAACTACCAACTAACCATTACTACTATTCACCGCTCGCTGAAAAAAGCCAAAAAAAAGAGAGTCAGTTCGGTGACTCTCCCAATCATCAGGGTGCATCTACTCAGTAGAATATAACAGGTGGTGTGTAAAGAATCTTACGGCTTTCTACGGGATTTTCTTAAAGATCCGATGAAGAATTGCTGTTTTTGGAGGAAGCAGAGAGCAGCGAGCAGGGAGCAGTAACCAGTTATCAGTTATGAGTGGCTAGTAAAAGCGCGGCTGGAGACTAGAAAAAATTCCAGCTACTAGCCACCAGCCACTCATCAATACCCAACAACTACCAACTACCAACTACCTATTACCCATTGAGCTTTTCCGCTAACAGTTGGTTTGTCAGTTTCGGATCTGCACGTCCGCCTGTTTGCTTCAGCACTTGCCCGACAAAAAAGCCGAGAAGCTTGGTTTTGCCGTTACGGTACTGTTCTAGTTCTTTGGGATTGGCAGCAATGACTTGCTCGACGATCGCTTCTATGGCGCTGCGATCGGAAATTTGAATTAATCCTTTACGTTCTACTAACTCCTTCGCCGAACCACCTTGAGCTAGCAGTTCAGGCAAGATATCTTTAGCAATTTTGCCGCTGATTGTATTGCCTTCAATCAACTGAATCAATTCGGCAAGAGTATTTGGTTTGAGGGCAAGTTCGGTAATGTTGAGCTTATTGCTATTTAAGTAAGCTGCAATATCTCCCATAATCCAGTTAGCAGCTTGTTTTGCCGAGGCTCCAGCCGCCACAGTTGCTTCAAAATATTCCGCTACCGCTCGCTCGTCGGTTAGTACGCGGGTGTCGTAAGCGGAAAGTCCCAGTTCGCTTTCATAGCGATGGCGTTTTTGGGCTGGTAATTCTGGCAACTCAGCACGCCATTTTTCTAACTGTTCTTTGGAAACTTCAATCGGCGCTAAATCCGGTTCGGGGAAATAGCGGTAGTCGCTAGAACCCTCTTTAGTCCGCATACTAACAGTGCGTTGGCTGCCTTCTTCCCATAGCCTGGTTTCTTGAACAATTCTTTCTCCAGACTCTACAGCCGCAATTTGCCGTTCGATCTCGTATTCAATCGCCCGTTGAATGGCGTTGAACGAGTTCATATTTTTAATTTCTACCTTCGTGCCAAACTCTTTTTGTCCGACAGGACGCACGGAGATATTGACATCGCAACGTAAAGAGCCTTCTTGCATATTGCCATCACTGACACCCAAATAGCGCAAGATCCGACGTAGTTCTTGGGCGTATTCCGCCGCTTCTTGTCCAGAACGCATATCGGGTTCTGAGACAATTTCCACCAAAGGCACGCCAGCACGATTGTAGTCTACTAAAGAGTAAGTAGAACCAGACAGGCGATCGCTACCCCCGTGTACTAACTTGCCTGCGTCTTCTTCCATGTGCAAGCGCGTAATCCCAATTCGCTTACTGATAGGGTTGTTATCCGCATCGAGAAGTTCGATTTCTAACCAACCGTGTTCGGCAATTGGCAAGTCATACTGAGAAATTTGATAATTCTTCGGTAAGTCGGGATAAAAATACTGTTTGCGATCGAACTTGCTATAAGGTGCAATTTGGCAATTTAACGCCAAACCCGCCTTCACTGCGTATTCCAATACCTTCTCATTCAATACGGGCAACACTCCAGGTAAACCCATACAAATCGGATCGATATTTGTATTTGGAGGCGAGCCAAACTCTGTAGAACTGCTAGAAAAAATTTTCGTATTCGTATTCAGCTGGCAATGGGTTTCTAAACCAATAATCGCCTCATATTTAGTTTTTGTCGGTGCAGCAGTAGTCATATCTTTTATTTGCCGCTGTGATTGTAATACTTTCCAATCTTTACACTTCTCTGGTTTTTGGTCACGCAAAGACGCAAAGGCGCTAAGAATCTTTTGCGTCTTCGCTACGCCAGTCGCGGGACTCGGGGGAAACCCCCGCACGGCGCTGGCTCGTCTTTGCGTGACATTTTCTCAGACAAACTTTAACTAAGTGATACTGCAATAATATCACATTGACATTATGAACAAACTAATTATATCGTTGTGATATCACATTAAAATCAGGTAACAAAGATCTATGGAGCGATTAAAGGAGCGTCCTGCCTTTAAGGTTGATGGTTTTGTGGCGTTGGTAGTATTAGGTGCGATCGCAATTTTGGCTATTTGGTGGCTGTGGACGACTATCCACGGATGGGAGGCAATCTTAGGTAGAACTCTGAAAATTACCGATTTTCTGGGAGAAGACACCGCAGCAGAAATAAGTGCATGGCTGGGAGCAACTCTAATTGCAGTCGTTATCCCTACATTTTCAGGCTTCTTTACGGTGGAACCAAACCAAGCAGTTGTAGTAACATTTTTGGGTCGTTACGCTGGTAGCGTTAGAGAAGCAGGATTTTGGTGGACTAACCCTTTTACCCGCAAACGCAAGATTTCATTGCGAGTACGCAACTTTAACAGCAAAATTCTCAAAGTCAATGACGCTCAAGGTAGCCCAATTGAAATTGCAGCCGTGGTAGTTTGGCAAGTTGTAGATTCTGCCAAATCCTATTTTGAAGTAGACGACTACGAAGAATTTGTTGCCATCCAAAGTGAAACGGCAATTCGTGCCTTAGCCATCCGCTACCCCTATGACACAGGTGATGATGAGAGTATACCTTCGCTGCGAGGCATTCCTGACGAAGTAGCGCGATCGCTGCAACAAGAATTACAAGCACGGTTAGAAGTTGCGGGGGTAGAGATTATTGAAGCTAGGCTTTCTCACCTTGCCTACGCGCCAGAAATTGCTCAAGCAATGCTCCGCCGCCAACAAGCTAAAGCAATAATTGACGCTCGACGGCAGATTGTAGATAGTGCTGTAGGGATGGTTGACGAAGCATTGAGAAGGTTAAGCGAACAACAAATCGTCGAATTGGATGAGGAACGCAAAGCTACGATGGTGAATAATTTACTTGTGGTTTTAACCTCGGAACAAAACGCTCAGCCTGTAGTCAATACTGGTAGTTTGTATACATGAGTCAAAAAAAAAGATTCTTGCTGCGTCTAGATCTAAAACTGTATGAAGTATTAGAAAAATGGTCGGCTGACGAACTCAGAAGTGTCAATGCTCAAATTGAATACTTACTCACAGACGCGGCAAGAAAGACGGGAAGATGGAAGGAAGATCGGCACAAGAAAGTTTCTGAATCTCTCCCAGAAAATACAGATTCGGAAGATTTAGAGTGATGGAGATATCGAGATGTTTAGTTCAAAATATCGAAGTTTTAGCAACGAAATTTCGATCGTGCTGAAACTACTTCAGACAAATCCCCAAAAAGCCGATTGTGAAGAGTACATTTTGAAGTTTAAATAAATTTGAAGATTTTGTTAACCAACCTACTCTTCCAGAGCTGAAATGCCATACTTCTGCTAATAATGGCGATTGACGTTTATTTTCAGGCTATTTATGAGTAACAACGGGAATCAGGCTCAGCTAGATTTAATTGAATCCTCTCCACACGCAGGTCAGAGATATTGGGGTTTGGTTGAGGTAATAGAAGAAGGAGAAAATTATCGAATTAATCGGATTGAAATTAAACCGAAGCACCGCATAAAATCGCAAATTCACTACCATCGTAGCGAACATTGGGTTGTTGTTTCTGGTACGGCTAAAGTTAATTGCGGTGATGATGAGAAGTTACTACATCGCAATGAGTCAACATACGTACCTGTAGCAACGCTACATAGTATTGAAAATCCTGGGGCAATTCCACTCATTTTACTAGAAATTCAAAATGGCGAATATATGGGTGAAGATGATACCGAACGTCCTTACGATTTGACTTAAGATTATCTACCTGCGAAATCAATTCTTCATCTATCGTATTCACCACACTGCTGAATTAATTTCGCCACTAAACCCGTCCAACCCGTCTGATGATTTGCCCCTAAACCCGCACCATTATCTCCATGAAAGTATTCGTGAAACATAATTAAATTGTGCCAGTGTGAATCGGTTTGGAACTTTTCTAAATCTCCATAAACTGGTCTTTTCCCCGATTCATCTTGCAGAAATATTTTAATCAGTCTTTGCGACAATTCCTGAGAAACTTCCCAAAGGTTCATTTCGCGACCCGAATCAGTGGGAAACTCAACTTTAAAATCATCACCCAAATAATAATGAAACTTTTGTAATGCTTCTATGATTAAGTAATTGATTGGAAACCAAATGGGACCTCTCCAATTAGAATTACCCCCAAATATAGCATCACTTGATTCTGCGGGTTCGTATTTGACGTGATATTTTTGTCCGTCTAATTTAATGGAATAGGGATGAGAAGCATGATATTTAGATACGGAACGAATACCATAGGGACTTAAAAATTCGTTCTCATCTAGCATTGTTTTCAAAATGCAGCGCAACTTATTTTCTGCTTCCGTTTCTCCTGGTGGTTTATAACAAATTGCTAATAGCCTTCTTGCACCAATTCCTTTTGTTTCCATACAAGCAACATTTTGACGCAGATCGGGGCGATTGTTAATAAACCACTCCATGCGTTTTTTAAAACCAGGCAATCGTTCTAAAACGTCTGGTTCTAAAGTTTCAACAGCCAATAAGGGAATCAGTCCTACAAGACTTCGCACTTTCAGGACTATATCCCCATCAGCGGGGACGTGGAGCATATCGTAATAAAAACTATCGTCTTTATCCCATAAACCTTTGCGTTCCTCTCCCATACTATTCATCGCATCAGCAATGTAGAGGAAATGCTCGAAAAATTTACTGGCAGTATCTTCATAGGCGGGATTTTCTTTAGCTAATTCTAACGCGATCGCCAGCATATTTAAACAGTACATACCCATCCAACTCGTACCATCTGACTGCTGTAAATAGGCATCAGTAGGAACTTGGGTACTGCGATCGAATACTCCTATATTATCCATTCCCAAAAACCCGCCTTGAAAAACGTTTTTACCAGCTATATCTTTGCGATTTACCCACCAGGTAAAATTGAGTAAGAGCTTTTGAAATACCCGTTCTAAAAATAAGCGATCGGCGCGTCCGTAGATCTTTTGTTCGATCTTATATATGCGCCACGTCGCCCAAGCATGAACGGGTGGATTGACATCGCTAAAATTCCATTCGTAAGCTGGTAATTGTCCGTTAGGATGTAAATACCATTCTCGCGTCAAACGACTTAATTGACGCTTGGCAAAATCAGGATCGATAATAGCGAGAGGAATGACATGAAAAGCTAGATCCCACGCTGCATACCAGGGATATTCCCATTTATCGGGCATGGAAATAACATCATCGTTAAATAGATGAATCCAATCAGTATTTCTCACGTTTTGTCGCGATTTTGGTGGCTTAGGATGAGCCGGATCGCCTTGCAGCCATTCATGGATGACATAATAATAATATTGTTTAGCCCATAGCATCCCCGCAAAAGCCTGTCGCTGGATATTGCGTCGATCTGGTGTTAATTGGCAAGGAGAAGTAATGCGATCGTAAAACTCGTCTGCTTCTTGAATGCGAGTTTGAAAGATTTGCTCGAAATCTTTACCAAATGGGGTGACTAAATAAGGAGAGTCGCACAAACGCAAGCAAATAGTTACGGTTTCGCCTGCGGCAATCTTTAGATTATAATTGGCTGCAAATTTAGTACCAATTTGGCGAGGATTGACGGTGTTTTTATCATTGTTAACAAGATAATTATTAATTCCATCTTTAACGAAATCAGATTTATTTTCGACTCCAAACAACTTTTGGTAGTTTGTGTCATTTTCAGTAAATAATAACTCTGCTGTACCTTCACAATACAACCAGCGATCGCCTAAACTAGGATGAGTAGATTCGATAATACTCAGATTGCTATCTTGATGCAGCTTTTTCAGTCTGGGTTTAGCGGTTTCGGCTCGTCCCCAAGCCCAAGTATTGCGAAACCATAATGTAGGCAATAAATATAAATTTCTAGTTTCCGAAGCACGATTAGCGATACTAATTTTAATTAAAATATCTTCAGGTGTATTTTTGGCATATTCAACAAAAACATCAAAATAAGTGTTATTGTCAAATATTCCTGTATCAAGTAATTCAAATTCACGATCGCGCTTGCTGCGATTTTGATTTTCTGTCACTAATTGAGTATAGGGAAAAGCTTGCTGAGAATATTTATAGAGATATTTCATGTAAGAGTGAGTGGGAGTATTGTCAAGGTAAAAGTAACATTCCTTGACATCTTCGCCGTGATTGCCTTCATTACCAGTTAAACCAAACAGCCTTTCCTTTAAAATTGGATCGACACCATTCCAAAGCGCGATCGCAAAACACAAGCGTTGGTGATTGTCGGAAATACCTGCAATTCCATCTTCACCCCAGCGATAAGCGCGAGAACGCGCTTGTTCGTGAGAAAAATAATCCCAAGCCGAACCATCAGCACTGTAATCTTCGCGGACTGTTCCCCATTGTCGTTCGCTTAAATACGAACCCCAGCGCCGCCAGTGTGCTTTGCGATCGCGGTCTTCTTGTAATCTTTGTTCTTCTTGAGTCATGATGAGAATGAGGAATAGAGGATATGGGGGACAAAGAAAATTAGTAATTTTTGACTTTCTTACATAACGTCTTTGTTTTTTGTTCTCACTCGCTGATATAATTCTTCCATCACCGTAATAAAGGAAGTATCTTTTTGCCAAAAAGCGGGATAGTCCCCCTGTTTTTTCACGACAATTGCTGAAATAATTGCTGGTTCGGCAACTTCAATATTTGATGGTAAGCGCTTAGTTCCAAGCCAGAATTCTCTAGAATGCATCTGCTCGGTTACAGGCACTTGTTCGAGTTTTGTATAGTAAGATATTTCTGCTACTAAAGGAGTTTCTTTAGTAGTTAATTCGGCAGATAAAACTTGTCCTAAAGGAGATTTCACGAGTTCTGACTGCAATTCTTCCTTAGATAAACCCCTCAATTCAAATAAGAGAAATGGGTTATGGTCGAGTTGAGATGCAACTAAGTAATAAACACCTGCAATATGTTTGCAAGGGTTAGCATAATCGGGACAACTACAGCTCGTTTTGAAGTCTTTTCTACTATGCGGTAGTAAATGCAATCCTAAGTCAGAAAAAGCTGAGTCAATACTGTCTGGCACTTCATTCATTAACAACTTTGATACAAAACTTGCTTTAGAAGAAACGTATTTAATTGCCTTTGACCAACTCGCTTTATCAATTGGAGTAATTTCGATTTTTGTATCGTATTTTGGTTCTTTATATACCCCAAAATAGGGATTTATCGAACCTCTCACCTTAGCCGTAATTTTGTTGCCGTCAATTTTATATTCAATGATTTTACCATTGCTAGCATAGGAACGTCCGCGCCCCAACCTACCAGAATCGCTGAATGCTTCTAAGGCTTCAATGAAACGCTTTCCCCACCAAGTTCGACTGAATTTAGCCACGATCGCTACTCCAATATTGCAGTTTTATTTAATGCAATTAGTTGTTTAAATGCTTCATTATCGAGTTCTGTCAGCCAAGACTCATCATTACCAACAATCGCAGAAGATAGCTTTTTCTTATCGGCGATCATTTGGTCGATGCGTTCTTCTAACGTACCCATTGCAACGAATTTATGTACGAAAACATTCTTCTTTTGACCGATCCGAAAAGCTCTATCTGTCGCCTGATCCTCTACTGCGGGGTTCCACCAGCGATCGAAGTGAAAAACATGGTTGGCTTTAGTCAGAGTAATTCCCACTCCTCCCGCTTTTAAAGATAGAATAAATACCGATGGTTCTGTTTCAGGGTCTTGAAACTCGGCGATCGCTGCTTCTCTTTTATTACGGTTTGTCCCACCGTGAATGTAATAAGTATTGTAATGACAATTGTGCTTCAAATACTTTTCTAAAGGGTCGCAAATTTCTTTAAATTGACTGAAGATCAACATACTTTCTCCTTCAGCGATCGCCTCTTCTACCATTTCTATTAAACGGCTAAGTTTGTGCGATCGCTCTGGAGAAAATTCGCTACCATCTTGTAAAAACTGTGCCGGATGATTGCAGACTTGTTTGAGTTTCAACAAAGTCGATAAAATTAACCCTTTGCGTTGAATTCCCTCTGATTCTTCAATTTGCTTTGAGACATCTTTTACGACAGCTTCATAGAGCGAAGCTTGTTCTTTTGTCAAGTTACAATATAAGTTTTGTTCGACTTTATCCGGTAAATCATTAATAATCGATTTATCAGTTTTGACTCGCCGTAAAATAAACGGTTCGACTAATTTTTTTAAACTGCTAGATTTGACTTTACTATTATCTTTTTGAATTGGAATTTCAAACGATTTCCGAAATTGTGCTTCTTTTCCCAAATAACCTGGATTGAGGAAATTGAAAATCGACCATAAATCTAATAAGCGGTTTTCTACAGGCGTTCCCGTTAAAGCTAGTCGATGTTTAGCTTGTAATTTTAAAACGGCACGAGTTTGAGCTGCTTTCGGATTTTTGATATTTTGGGCTTCATCTATTACTATGCGCTGCCACGTTACACTACTTAAAAGTTTTTCATCTTTACGAGCAAGAGTAAATGAAGTAATTACCACATCGTGGTTGAGGCAGGTGGCTTTAAATTCAGCTTCATCTTTGAGGCGATCGCTACCATGATGTACTATTGCTTGTAGATGCGGTGCAAATTTAGCAATTTCCCGCAGCCAATTTCCTACGACTGATGTAGGTGCAATTAATAAAGTTGGTGGTGTAGCAATCGCTTCTTTTTCATTGATGATTCTGGTAATCACCTGTACCGATTTTCCCAGTCCCATATCATCAGCTAAACATCCGTTGATCCCTAAAGCTTCTAAATATTGCAGCCAAGCTACACCGCGTTTTTGATATTCCCGTAAAGTCCCTTGCAACTGCGGCGGATCTGAAATTGGTTCTAGCTTGCTTTTGTCCTGCAACTTCGCCATCATTGTTGCTAAAGCATCATCGTGGTTAACTTCTAATTCATCTTCTGATGCTGCTAATTTCATTAAATCGAGTAGCGACATTTCCGGCTGTTCTTTAGCTTGAGATTGCCAAAATTCCAGCATCTGCCGCATTTTATCTTGGTCTAATTCTATCCACTGACCTCGAAATTGTACTAACGGGGTTTTAGCATTAACAAGTTGCTGCCATTCTTTTTGCGTGACAGCCTCACCGCCAATTGCCAATTCGTATTGATACTGTACTAGAGAGTCTAGACTGAAATATCCCTGGTTTGCAGTTGTCGATTTAGCGCCGCGTGAAGACGTTTTGAGACGAATCTTGGCGCGACGACGACCTTCAGGAGTCCACCAAGCAGGAACGATAACTTTGTAGCCTGCATCTTCTAATACCCAGGCGTTTTCTTTGAGAAATTCAAAGGCTTGTGTCAAACTTAGTTGTAACCCAATCGGGCGATCGGTTTCTAATCCCTCCCAAAGCAAAGGATACATTCTTGCTGCGTATCCCAAATTCAATAACAAATCGGCTTCAAAATCCGTACCCAAATGTTTAAACCAAGCTTTTTTAGCTCTTTGGTTCATACCCCAATAATCGGATAGCGATAGCTTTAAAGAAGGGTCTTGTTTTGCCGCTACTAAAAAGTCAATTTTCCAATTATCTACGCGATCGGCTGGCGCTTCCTGGAGTTGAAAACAGAGGTCAAAAGGGGTAGCAGTTTGGGTACGGGTAATTTTTTCTTTCCAGGCGTACCACTGTTTGTATTCTATTAAAGCGCGATCGCTTTGTTGGGGAGTATTGTTAGATTGAAAGCATTTTTGCAGCAAGGAATCAGAGATTAAGCTATCAAATGCAGCCGTGGAAGGGGTATGAGTTATAATGTCTCGCAGTAGATATTCGGAAAAGTGTCGCAGCAAAGTTTCTGGAGTAAAAAACTCCACGCGATCGCTCGAAGTTGCCCGTCCCGCCGTGCAGATAGCTGGCATATAATCAACATATTTTTGGACGATCGCATCGTATTGTTCGGAGACTATTTCCCAAGCTGGATAAATTTCAAATCGATTAGCTGTCTGTTTGCGTTTACTTTTGGTTGCTGGCAGTTCGCAATATTTCAGCGCTGGGATATATTGGTCTTTGAGGATAATTTCTTTAAAAGCTTGGGTGTAGTGATACCAAAATACTAAATCCGAACCAAATTGAATTTCATCAGCATTATTTAAAGCTAAAAAATGAATGTCGTTGAGCAGTTTAATAATATGACTGACTTGACTATAGCTGTAACTGTTTGTTTTGACGCTGGTATTAACTAGGTAACAAGCAATTGCCCAATATGCAAATCCTTCATTTTCTAGCTCGATGTCATCAAGATATCTGGCTAATTCTGGTGAAGGAAGGGGGCGATCGCTTGCAGTTGGTAGGGCAAAGTATTTAGTAGAAATGCGATCGTTCGTCTTGCTATAAGTAGCTGAGGCAATTCCCAATTGCTCAGTTAAGAAGGCTTCTAGATCTGCTGAAGCCAATTGAAAAGGATGGGTGCGCCGATCGGTGTTGCGACGTTTTTGGACAGTTGAAGTTTCTACCCACAGGTAAAATGCACCATCTTGAATGAAATCAGCTTCGGCAGAGGGAATCCAAGTACCGTGGATGATTTTCATGGATAGATACCAGGTTTTTAATGTGGTGGATTGGCAGGGGGTGTTTGTGCAGCTGTGGGCGTTGGTGATGGCGTAATGCTACCAGACTCGTAATCGCTAGGCAACATTGGCTCTCCTCCTTTTGCTGGAGAGGAATTTGAACTTGGTGCAGCGGGTGTTGGCGATGGTGGTTGGTTGTTGGTTGTTGGGGAGGCTTCTGGTGTTGGTGCTGGTGCGTTCTGGGGTGAGGGTGATGCTTCTGGTGATGGTTGAGCGTTTTGCGGTGAGGGTGCTGGTTCTGGAGATGGCTGAGCGTTCTGGGGTGAGGGTGATGCTTCTGGGGATGGTTGAGCGTTCTGGGGTGAGGGTGATGCTGCTGGGGATGGTTGAGCGTTCTGGGGTGAGGGTGATGCTGCTGGGGATGGGGATGGTGTTGGCGAGGATGGGGTTGGGGACTGCTTAGATGTTGGCGATTGTTCTGGTTTTGGTGTAGGGGATGGTGCAGGTTGAGGTGATTTATTCTTATTTGTCTTTGTCGAGTTACGTTGAGGATTGGTTTTAGGTTGAGTAGGCGTGACAGTTGAGCGATTTCTGGTTGATGAGGTAGCCCTCACTCTACGGTTAAAACCTTGCCCAGCATTATTCCGATCTTGTCTCCATCTGCGAGTGCCAGATCGAATTGTTGGGTTGACGGGGCTGCTGAGATTTTGCGTCCCACTTTGCCCAGAAGTATTGGCTGCTGGCTGTTGCTCGGTAGTATTTTTTACAGGTTGAGTTGGCGGGGGAGCGGTTGAGTTTGCTTTTTGCGAGTTTTCTTTTTGTGGAAGTGTAATGTTTTTCTCATATCTAGCATCGGTGGGCGATGTAGGCTGAGGTGCAGGCTGGCTGGAGCGCGCGGGTATCGAATTTTGAGGTGACTGAGGTACAGACTTAGGAAAAACTGTGCCGATCGCTAGAGTTGCAATGCCAGCGATCGCAGCTAAACCACCACCAATCCACAAACCGCGTAAAAAAGATTGTTTGGCGGGGATCTCCTCGCTCTCGATAGATGGGGGTTCCATAACCGATACTCCAGGTTGGCTGGACTGAGAAAGCCAACTCGGGATCGAAGAATTATGAGTTGGCGATCGCCCGCCACCCGTCAGACCACCTGAGAAACTTTGGGAATAAGTATGAGGCAATAGTTCCAGCCAATCGGCTACGGTAGCAGGTCGATTGACAGCTTCAATCTCCATCCCCAAAATAATCGCTCGTTCCACGTCAACACTTAACCGAGGATTGATTTGGCGTACGTTGGGCATAGGGATGCGATCGCGCAGGCTAGCGGCAACTGGTACTTTGGCTGTCAAGATCGCGTATAGCGTTGCTGCTAGGGCATAAACATCTGTGGCTGGAGTACGGGGGGCATGGGCGAGATACTGTTCTATGGGTGCGTACCCTTCTGAAACCATGTTGGTATGAGTTTGGGTTGAACCTGGAGTAAATTCCCGCGCAATCCCAAAATCAATCAGTACGACTTCCTGAGTTCCCTGGCGCAAAATAATGTTTTGGGGTTTCACGTCCCGATGCAGCAAGTTCTTCTGATGCACGACTTCCAATGCCGCACCAATCTGCCGAATGTAGTGAATTGCCAGCGTTTCTGGCAAGGGACGATCTGGAAACACCACCTTGGCGAGAGTTTGCCCAGGAATATAATCCATCACCATGAATGGCAAGCCGTCCTCAATGAAGAAGTCGCTGACTCGCACAATATTGGGGTGGACGCAGGCTGCTAAGCGTCGGGCTTCATCCTGAAATTGGCGCTGAAACTTAGCAAATTGCGGCGCTTGCCGGAGCAATTCATTCAGCGTTTTGACTACCACTGGTTGCCCTAAAAATTGGTGGGTGGCTTTATAAGTAATGCCAAATCCCCCCCGTCCTATTTCTTGTTCCAGGGTATATTTCCCACGCTGTAATGTTTTGCCAGCTAGCATACTCCCCTCAAGACTAATGCACGACCTTTAGGCTTGCTTAATTTTTCTGCCTCTTGCCTATGCTAAATCGCTTTTATGTAGAATTTTTAACTTGGTTCCACTTATAGACCTGTCACCCTCCGACGCGACAAAAAACCAGTATGGATTATACCAACCACTGCTACCAGCCGTACACTCATCCAGTCGTCCAATCTGCTTGCTGCGTAGCGAAAGCGATCGCGGCGTGACGTGCAGTTTTATTCTTTCTTTAGAGATGAAAGACGAGAAACAGTGAGGGCTACAGCAATGAAATCCAAAGCCATACATCTATCAGTCTAAGTTAGTCCAAATTAGTCTGGCTGAGAAGTTATGGTTTGTTAACTAACCCACAAGCCTCGAAATAGCTTCTTAGCGACCTAGTAACAACGCTTCTTCAATGCTAAAAATTTAAACAACTCCCTCGCTCTTTTATTAATTTTTATTACTGAAATGGACTATAGATCTCATTCCTGCTTCAGTTCTGACTTTATACTCGCCCCTCATTCGCAGTTACTCTGTCTAAGTAACGGTCATGGCGAAGATATCATTTCAGTTCGGATCGTCCAAGAACTCCAGCAGCTTTGTCCAAACCTCGATATTGCTGCTTTACCAATTGTCGGTGAAGGTAAAGCTTACGCTCGTCTGGGTATTCCCCTAATTGGTAGCGTAAAAATCATGCCTTCTGGTGGCTTCATTTACATGGATGGACGGCAACTGCTAGGAGATCTTCAAGGTGGCTTGTTACAACTGACTTGGCATCAGTTGAGGGCGATACGTCAATGGATGAAGGGAGCAGGGGAGAAGAGAGCTGAGGGAGCTGAGGGAGCTGAGGAAGTTGAGGGAGAAAAACCACCAACTACCAACTACCAACTATCAACTACCAGTTCCCCACACCCCGCACCCCACACCCTAGTATTAGCCGTAGGCGATATCGTACCCTTACTCTTTGCCTGGCGGAGTGGAGCGAATTATGCTTTTGTGGGGACAGCTAAATCTGAATATTACGTGCGGGATGAAAATGGTGTTTTGCCTGGGCGATCGCCTTTTGCCCGTTTAGAACATTGGTCGGGTTCGATTTATCATCCTTGGGAGCGCTATTTTATGAGCCATCGCCGCTGTCGAGCGGTATTTCCTAGAGACTCCCTGACTGCTAAAATTTTGCAACAGCATAACGTTCCTGCCTTCGATCTGGGAAATCCCATGATGGATCGCCTCGAACCATCCCAATTTGTAGAGGAGACAAGCCAAGCGCTAAAAATTCTGCTGCTACCTGGTTCTCGTCCTCCCGAAGTTTACCGAAATTGGGAACTGATATTGCAAGCAGTCAAAGATTTAATCGTGACTTTCGGCGATCGCCCATTGGTATTTTTAGCTGCGATCGCCCCTAATCTCGATTTAGAGCCTTTTTGTCAATCTCTTGTAAATACTAGATTTACCAAAGCCCCCCGATCTTCGGGGGGTTGGGGGGATCTTCCCGAGTCATTGACATTTCAACAAAAAAATGCGTCTGTTATCTTAACTCAACACGCCTACAACGACTGCTTGCATCAAGCCCAAATTGCGATCGCAATGGCAGGAACGGCGACAGAACAATTCATTGGGCTAGGCAAACCTGCCATTATCATGCCTGGTCAAGGTCCGCAATTTACCTATGCTTTTGCTGAGGCACAAAGCCGTCATTTTGGGGAATCGATTACTTTCGTCCAAAACCCTCACCAAGCTGGTGTTGCGATCGCGGCTTTACTCTCTAACCCCGAAAAGCTGCAATCTATCGCTGAGAACGGCATACGCCGCATGGGTAAACCGGGTGCAGCCCGCCGCATTGCCGAGTGCTTAATTGAGAAATATAGCAAATGTCTGTAGGGGCGCACAGCTGTGCGCCCCTACACAAGGTGTTTAAACAAACTATATGCCTTTTAAAGGGGAGTTGGGGGAGCGAATAACTACTTCGTCAACCCATCAAATACGCCCCGCAAAGCAGCGACAGCATCTTGAGTTCTTGCCCAAACGCTTTGATCTGGATCTTTACCCGTTAGTTCGCGGGTTCCCAGAACCTCTAGAATTCCTTTCATTTGCTCTTGGTGGGCGCGGTTTTCAAAGTTGACTTGGTTAAGAGGCGCGATCGCATCCTTGACATCTTCCCCTGTCACCTGGGATGCTTTGTGAATAATTAAGCCAGTCATAACAGCTTGGTGTTTGATCCGCTCGTGAGCTGAGACTTTTTGATATAACGAAAGTTCGTTACCATCCATTAAACGGTTGACTTGCTCTACATATTGCCCCGTTGTATCTCTATGCCCGACAGAACCACCACCAAACTTAGCAATAACTTCGTTAATGACAGTCAAATTTTGCCTGTCGTCTCTGAGAAAATCGTTGAGGCGATCGCTAATTTCTTTATCGCTACTGACAGATGGAATCAATTTCTCTTCATTGCTAATTAGCAACTCTTGTAGGGCTTTTAAATCTGCTAGTTCCATTGCGATCGCTCTACGCTTGGTATCGTCTAAAGTTGCGACCATATTTCACTTTCCCTCCAATTGCTATGTCAAGCTATAAGCTCTCATATAAAGCTATTTATTTGAATTTTACTTGAGATATATTCTCAAGAAATCTGCAATCGATAGGGGCGCACAGTGTGCGTCCCTACCAAGAACTAGCAACCAACAACTATTCCCCAGTAATTGATAAATTATCGCTCCAAATCCGAGGGCAAACCCCAGATGGGGTTAATTCTGCCTCTGGTTCGACGAAAATAATTGACTGCAACACTTCCAGAAAATCTCCTGCCACAGTAGCAGATTCGATACTCGTCCGCTTGCCATTGTTAACGACCCAACCATCGAAGGGGAGGGAGAAAGAACCTTGCAAGGCTTTAACTCCGGCATGTAAGGCATGTAAATCGTCAACAAAAATGACATTTTCAGCCGTATCTAAGTTGTATGTTTGAGTTGCTGGTTGGTTAGAAAAAACGTGATAGAAATGAGGACTAACCGTCACCTTTGCCCCAATGTTAGCGTGTCCGGTGGGTTTTGCGTCTAAGCGCTTTGCCGTACCTGCACTATGGAGAAAATTTGTTAATACTCCATCAGAGATAATCGAGATGCGACGGGTAGGCGTACCTTCACCGTCAAAGGTTTCTCCAGCAATATTTTCAGGATGTAATGCATCATCGCACACCGAAAGCAAAGGCGAGGCAATTTGCTTACCGATAGATTCTGGTGTAGACAGACTTTGTTTATCCAGAATACTTTGAGCATTGTACAGATTAGAAAAAGCACCCAGCAGACTTAAAAAAGCTTCAGGAGAAAAGACAACGCGATATTTACCAGACTTAACTTTCTCGTAATTCAAGTGACTGATAGTTTTTTCGGCTGCTTCTTTCAGACAAGCTTGAATATCTAAGTTGTCTAGATTACGGCTAATCCGAAATGCGCCAGCAGAACGGGGTTTTTTCCCTTCTTCATCGGTTTTGCTGTAAAGATAGATCGAAGCATAGGAACGAGCTTCATGACGTGTCGCACCTTCACTATTAAGATAAAACCGATCTAAATCTCTTTGCGATAAACCATTGTAGGGTACACCCGCGATCGCCGGGTGAGCAGCCAAGAGTTCCTTTTCAGCCGAGATGAGGGTTTCAATTAACTTAGCTACAGGTGCTTGAGGTGCTGTAGCTTCTGTATCAGCAGTAATCGGCGCGATTGCTTCTGGACTAAAATCTGGTACATTTTCTTTAACCCCAAAGAAACTCGCTTCATAGGCAGTTTTCAAAGCAAGTTCGATACCTTCAGGATATACGTCTGTCGTGCTAGTGACTCCTACGTTATTGTTTTCATTCCACACCCGCACCGTCACCCCAGAACGATTTGAGGCTTTGACTTGTTTTGGTTCGCCTGAATCTACCTGCACGCTAGTTTCATCAACAGAAGAACCGAAAATATCAAATTTTTGAACGCCAATTTTACCAGCACTATCTCGAACGTAATTTGCAAGTTCTTGAATATTCGTCATACTCTTTACTTATCTACTTAAAATGCGATCGTGCAAAGACGCAGAGACGCTAAGCATCCTTTGCGCCTTTGCACGGACACTTTGCTCAACGGGGGACACCCCCGCACGCAAGTGTCCTTGTCTTTGCGTGACAAAATTCTTATCTTCCGCCAACCGTAATCGAATCTACCTTAATATGAGGTTGTCCGACAGTAACGTAGATACTACCGCTAACAGAACCGCAGAAACCCGCCGCTAATCCCAAATCCTGGGAACACATAGAAATCTTATTCATAATTTCCTGTGCGTCACCAATCAAAGTAGCACCTTTAAGGGGTTTGGTAATTTTGCCATTTTCAATTAAGTAAGCTTCTTCAACCGCAAAGTTGAACTGTCCCGTCGCGCCGACGCTACCACCACCCATTTTCTTGCAGTAGATCCCTTTGTCAATCGAACCAAAGATTTCTTCGTTGGTATAGCTACCTGGTGCGATATAAGTGTTGCGCATCCGCGAGGCGGCGGCGTAGGTATAACTTTGCCTGCGTCCGCTTCCCGTTCTGGGGTGTCCGGTGCGCAAGGAACCAGCGCGATCGCTCAAGAAGTTTTTCAAAATTCCATTTTCGATCAATAATGTCCGTTGGGCTGGCATTCCCTCATCGTCCATGTCAATCGTACCGAAAGCACTATCTGACAGTCCTTCATCCCAAGCAGTCAGGCTTTCATGAGCGATTTTTTCACCCTTCTTGTCAGCAAAAGGAGTGGTTTTGCGTTCGATTTGGGTGGTTTCCAGCAGGTGTCCGCAAGCTTCATGGAAGATGACACCACCAAACTGATTTGCCATCACGATTGGATACGTACCCGATTCTACATAATCGGCATACAACATCTTACCTGCCGATTCTGCCACTTCCTCAGCGGTTGATTTGTAATCCCAAGCTCTGAGAAAATTAGGATCGCTAGTACTACCTGCCCGTTGTCCGATGGATGTCCGATGGATGCCATCCGCACACAACAAGTTAAATCCTACCGATTGCGTCAAGCGAATGTCTCTAGCAAATGTGCCATCACTGGAAGCAACTAAAACTTCTTGCCAGTCGCGGAAATAGGTAGCGCGTCTCGATTGGACGTGGTTTGCTTTGAGTTGTAACTGTTGGTTGGCATCTAGCAGCACTTCTCCCATTTCGCGAATCGAACTACAGCTAGCAAACCAGCTATCTTTACCTTTAGTCGTGGCGTAGTCTCGCAGCAGTTCTAAATTAATCGCAGGGATGTAGGCGTTGGGTGCTGGAAGTTGTAACCCTAGAATGGAAAGTCCTTTTTCTAAAGCGGCTTTGAGTCCGTTAAATGTTAAATCGTTGGTGCTGACATAGCAATCAGCCTTACCGCGAAACACTCTCACCCCTGCACCAGTAGATAATCTGGGGGAGATGCTGGCGATCGTGTCGTCTTCTGCTAAACAGTTAATATAGTTAACTCGTTCCAAGAAAAATTCTACAAAATCTGCACCTGCTGCTCGTCCTAAACCAAGTAGGGTAGCAAGGGGTGCTTCCCAAGTTTCATCAAAGCGATCGCGTTTTAATTTATAGTCCAGGTTAGGCAGTTCTCTCGATAGCAGTAGGCTACTCGGATACGTCGATAGCATCATCGGGCTTGAGGGTCCTTGTTGAGGATTTACTGACACTTTAGACTTTCAGTCTAACAAACTACCATCAGCCCAAGCTGTAGGGGTATCGCTACGTTAAAGTAGGGTGTGTTAAATAACGCACCCTAATACTAGGGTTTCATCTTGCACAAATTTTGTCTTGTCTAAACTCGTAGAATTTGTGATGATGTATGTCGTTTCATCAAGAATGTGCTGCAAATATTCACGAGCCGACGGAGACATACTCGACCTCATCTAGAATGTGCGGAGCAATGTAAGGACTTAATTATTCAATAGTAATAAGGTCAACTGCTCTACCGAAAAGATCTTCTAGAAAAAAGGATAGGTGTATAAAGTTATCAAACGTTTTCTGGTCTGGCTCAAAAGCAACTAAAATATCGACATCACTTTGAGCTTGAATTGCGGTATCACGGGCGAACGAGCCGAAAACGCCGCAACGTTTAACTCCAAAGCGCTGCAACTCCTGCTGATATTCCTGGAGAAGAGCCAGCACTTGAGCTTTCGTTTGTACGGGCATCGTTTGCATAGACTACTCATCTGACGCTGAGTCTATCACAACCTTGGGGACTCAGAAATAGCATCAAAACATTGTTCCCACTCAGGAACAGAGCAATTCAACGACTCAAATCAGCGGCGGCCGATCATCTTGCGCTCAGCACTAGCAGTAGTGCGTTGTTTAACGCACCCTACAAACTACAGCTCTGATGCTGAAAGTCGCCCTTCAACTGACTCATACTCATCTTCTAACAACCAAATTTGAGCTTCTTCATAGGTTGCACTACTAAAGACGACCTTATAATTCTCAGCCGGATCGTACACGCGACAATTTCCTGCTGAGTCGCCTAATAATACCAGTATGTAAGGAGGAGACAGCATCGGATCGATCCAAACTTCAACAAAGTCCCATTCACTCTTGGCTGGGTCGAGTGCGGGGGATGACATGGTATCGATTTTCTGCATCAATTTTTACCTCGCCATAGAACAGTGGAGTGCTTAAGCCATCTTCAGGATTGATTCGATAGCCAATTGATTCAGCAAAGTATAAGCCGTAACGCTCGTATCCTCGAATCACTCCTGTAAATTCTCCTTTTTCAACGATCGCTTGAGTAACTTTCTCCATTATGGCTGCATTATTGAAAACGTGAGCAGATCTACCTCGTCTCAGTAATCGCTGTACTTGTGGTGTTTCTGGTAAATGCTTTGCAATGTGTCTGGGATCGAGGATAATTTTACGGTCAATGCCACTCATGAATCTGCGAAATTGAGTTTTCTGAGCATATCACGCTAGGGGCATAAATCTTATCTGAACTTGGATCTAGACAACGAATTCATGAAATTGAAACTGACGAGTAACTTTTCAACCACTGCCCCAACCGAGGCTAGAGAGCCAACCATTTATTATGTAGAAATTTTCTATCTAACTACCTCATTTATAACGTTACTTATGACTTGATTCAGAATCTTTCTATTTATTAATTTTATTCTTTAAAGACTGGAGCAATTGGATAGGACGTACGGCTTTGATAACAAGATAAAGATCGGGATGATTAACGAGCATATAGTGTTCGTACTCATACCAATGCATTTCGCCTTTTTCCTGATTGCAAGTTTTGCAAATCACCCATAAATTTTTGAATTCCATTGACAACCAAGGATACTGCGATCGCGGTAGCTTATGATCTATTGACTTACCACCTTTTTGAGAGTAATCATCTCCACAAATTGGACAATAAAAATCTGAATTACTCCTTACCCAATCTTTACTTTCTTGAGTCGTGCCACACTCACCATCGCCATTGATATATCGCCAATTGTCAAACTTTCTATAATTTGCAAAATCTTGTGCTGTTAGCCTGTGATAACGCTTTTTACCAATCTTGCTTGCTAGTCTAAACAATTCTTTCAGGCTGTTGTCTTCAAGACTCATACTATTTCTTATTAAACCTTACTAATTTTAAATGTCTTTTAAACATACTTTTTCGAGAGTTGTCCTTAGTGCTATTACTGAAATCAATCTGTTCAATCGTCGTATCGGGAAACTGTCGGTCGATCTCTTCGGCAATTTCATTAACTTCTTGAGATAACTTCTGATTAAAATTTACTATTTCTTGATAAGTGAGATATTTATTTCCAATGCGATCTGCTTCTAAAAACAGATCTTCAAGCGACCACTCTTTCCATGCATCTCGTTCTAAAAACTCGTCAATTTTCTGATGGAGACTAATGACATTATCCCAGCCAACATTTTTATAACTATTTATCTTTAGCCACTGCCGATCTTTTTTTTCAAGTTTGCTGCGTTTTTTTGAATTATCACTTTGAACTTCGCGATAGTTCATGTTATTAAAAAGTCTGGTTTTTTTTAAAATTGTTTTTGGCATATTTTTTCAACCAAGTATAGATTTGAAGAATTTCATTGCTGCTTGTCGGATCTCGTTATCTGGGTATCGCAAGAGCTTTCTCATCTCAATAGTTAGTTGAAGCTTGATGGCATCAACTATATTTTTCATGTCCTTATTGTCTTTTTTGAGATGCTCGTTCACCAAGCTCAGGTTTTTAATTGTAGCTTCCAACGACTTATTTTTAGCTAATAAATCTCGAATGTCCGTGTTATTATCTTTACCTGATTGAGGCTTCTTTATCTGTTCAATTGTAGCTGTATATTCTTCTTTTATTCGCTCGATTTCTCTAGTTTTTTTCGTGACTAAAGTTCTCTGAGCTGCTTGAAGACGTTGACGATGAAGGAGTTCAGCACCAGCAAATAGTGAAACAGATTTACGAATAGTAAGTTCGTCAGGATGGGTTGTGAAGTCAACTACTTTTAAAGCTCGATCGGCATCTGCTTTTGTCCATCCTTCACTTACAAGTAATTCAATTGCTTCTAATTTTTTCACGAATTTATAATAGCAGTTATATTTTTTGCTTCTAAATAATTTTATAATCAACATGAATAATTTATGGCAACTGTACGATCGCGGAGCAATAATATAATAGTTGTGCGATCGCAGAAGAAAAATAATATTTTACCTATGTACAGCTATGAATGAGCAAATGGTAAATCTACCGAGTCCTGCTTAAATAAAACTTTATATTGTCGCTTCCATACTAAAAAGCGATCGCATCTCTCCTACTCTCACCACACGGTCAGCGCGATCGCTGCATTCTTTACAAATACTGTAGTCTCACTTGTCATCCAACGACAATCTGGGCTTAATATTGAAAAATTACGCTGAAAACATAAATTCTCTTTTAGATTTAGATATCTAGATTGAGTCCAAAATTCCCGATGCCAGAAGCCAACCTCACCGACCAATTATCCATCCCGACTCCCGACTCTAGTACGGGCGCACAGCTGTGCGCCCGTACAAATAATTGGGAACAGCTGCGCAACAGCTTGCGCCCAGGACAGCAACAAATGGCAGATTGGCAGGGGGGACAGTTGGCAGTCTCGGCAGTGCCAGGGGCAGGCAAATCGACGGGAATGGCAGCAGCAACGGCAATTGCGATCGCCCGCTATCAATTACATGCCAAACGTGCGATCGTTGTTGTTACATTTACTCGTTCTGCGGCAGCAAATATTAAAGGTAAGATTCGCAGGTATTTACGAGAAGAATTATCTTTACCACCAAGAGGATTCACTGTCAATACCCTACACGGTTTAGCGCTGAATATTGCCAGCCGCTATCCTGACTTGTCGGGACTACCGTTGGATAACGCGACGTTAATCACGCCCAACCAGAGCCACCGCTTGATTCGGACTTGTGTAGAACAGTGGATTGCTGCTAATCCCCGCTTGTATTCTCGGTTACTCGAAGGTAGGCAATTTGACGGCGAAGAAACAGAACGCTTACGGCGACAGTCGGTATTGCGGACAGAAGTACTACCAGGATTAGCTTATTTAGTCATTCACGAAGCGAAAAGCTCTGGATATCAACCGCAACAGTTGCGAGTGTTGGGCGAACAGGCAATAGATGAATATGAAATTTTAACCGTCGCCGCTGGATTGTACGAACAGTATCAGAATCTAATGCGATCGCGCGATTTAATCGACTACGACGATATGATTTTGGCAGCGCTACGGGTACTAGAAAATCCTAGCGCCAGACGCAACGAACAAAAGCAAGTTTTTGCCGTATTTGAAGACGAAGCTCAAGACTCTTCACCCCTGCAAACCAAACTCTTAGAAATTCTGGCGCAAGATCCAGAAAACCCAGATTTACCACCAAATTTAATCCGCGTTGGCGACCCCAACCAAGCAATTAATTCTACCTTTACCCCTGCCGACCCAATTTATTTTCGTCGCTTCTGCGAAGAGTGCCAGCAGCAACAACGTTTGGCGACAATGGATATGGCAGGACGCAGCACTAGGATTGTCATTGCCGCAGCTAACTTTATGTTGGGGTGGGTGAATGGAAGGGAGCAGGGAGTAGGGAGTAGGGAGCAGGGAGGAAGGGGACAAGGGGGACAAGGGGGACAAGGGAGCGGTCAACCAATTACCAATTACCAATTACCAATTACCTCTTTGCCATTTCGAGCGCAAACGATTCATCCGGTTAGCCTGGACGACCCGCAGCCGGATGCTAATCCTGCGCCGATTGGTGGGGGATTGGAGTTGCATACGCCTCGCGATATTCATCACACGGCAGAATTGATTGGTCGGCGGGTAGTGGCGCTGTGTCAAGCAGGATCGAATGGAGAAACACAAACTCCAGAAACACAGAATAATCTGCGCATGGCGGTTTTAGTGAGGGAAAACAGACAGGGACGATGGCTGGCTGAAGCGATCGCGCCGATTTGCCAAGAGCATAATATCGTAGTGTACGAGGTTTCAGAAAGCGATCGCCATTCTCAAGTTCCGGCGGAAGTGCTAGCACTGCTGCAATTCCTCGACCGTCCTCACTCCCCCGATTATCTCAAAGCTGCCTTGGAAGTTTTGGTACAGCGTCAGTTAATCCAACCGCAAGATTTGAACGCGCTGGCAACCATTCCCGAACAATTTCTGTATCCTGGTCCTTTAGACGCACCTCAACCCGAACCAGCTCAAAAAGCCAGTCATTTGTGCCGCAGCCTGCTCCGCGCTCGCATGGAGTTACCTCCCTATCAATTAATTTCCTTCCTTGCCTTAACCCTGAATTACGACCAAGCAGAACTCGCGACAGCAGATAAGCTAGCAGAACGAGTGCAGCAGCAACTTGCTGGTAATGGCAGTCATAATTTGGCTGCCATGTTGCTAGTGTTGAGCGAGATCGTCAATTCGGAAAAATTTGAAGCCGTGGATACGGAAGATTCCGAGGCGCGTTATACCCGTCCTGGGCAACTGACAATTATTACCATGCACAAAGCTAAAGGATTGGATTGGGACTGCGTATTCATTCCGTTTTTACACGAAAATACAATTCCTGGAAATCTGCGCGTTTTACCTCAAGCTCATTTTTTGGGAGATTTCACCGTTGCAGAAGTTGCCCGCGCCCAAATTCGCGCTGCTTTGCACGAACAATTTCCCTTACCCGATGTTGCTACGGCGTGGGAACAGGCAAAACAACTCAAGACAGCAGAAGAGTTTCGCTTACTTTATGTTGCCATCACTCGCGCCAAACGGTTACTGTGGATTTCTGCGGCACAAAAAGCACCTTTCACCTGGAGCAAACCTGAAAATTTAGATAACAGTCGCCCCTGTCCGGTATTTTCGGCTTTAGTGCGCCAATTTCCGCGATCGCTAGTCACAACATAACAATATTGACTGTCCCGAACATAATTATCAGCAGCTCGTCTCTCTCAGTCGCCTCAAATGCTTAGAGCGCGAAGTGATGGTATTATCCGACTGGTTTACTATACTTCCCTGGCGTGACTCCAACAAAACGCTTGAATTGCCTGGTTAAATGACTTTGATCGGCAAAACCCGTTTGTTGCGCCACCTGCGCGATCGCATATCCTTGTGATAAAAGCCTTTTTGCTTTTGCCACCCGCACTTGAGTTAAATACTCGTAAGGTGGCATACCAACGCAATCGCGAAATGTTCGTAATAAATAAAACGGACTGAGATTGGCGATCGCGGCAAGTTTTTCTAAAGAAATATTTTCTGTATAATTTGCTTCTAAATACGATCTAATTCGCGCGATCGGTTTGTCTTGTGTACCTATTTGTTTCAGTGTAGGGCGAGCGCCTGCATGACGTTGAATCAATTTTACAAGCGTTCCCAACCAGCGCGTATCTTTTTCTAACTGCGACGGCGAAGTTTCTAAACTTTGATGTAGTTGTAATATCTGTTGAGCAAGCTGGCGATCGTCAATCACGGCTTGCGGAAAATAAGGCATAACCTGTCGCCCCACAAAAGCCTCAGCCGCAGCTTGTTGCAATAAACTCACATCGGGATATAACACGCGATAAGTCCAACCATTCTCAACTCCCGCACTTCCCGTATGCACCTCACCAGGGTTGACAATCACCACCGTACCAGCAGGGGCAAAATGCATTTCGCCTTGGTAAGTAAACTTTTCTACCCCTTGTTCGATGACACCGATAGTATAAGCTTCGTGAATGTGTCGGCAGAAAGCATGAGTAATATAAGTTGCTCTAAGTAACTCCAAATTACCAAACTCCGGCTGTCGCCAAAACTTAGCACGTTCGCACCTAGCTGGAGTTCTAGCAGCGTTATCCATAAGATAGCAGTTCGTGGCGATCGGCTTTCCTGAAGGGATATTAGCATTAATGGCAGTTGCCGATCTAAGATATTGCTGACTAATCGTTCTTCCCCGATCTTAAGTCAGCGATCGGTCGCTAATTCTCCCTTATTTCCCTGCTCCCAGCTCGTCCCTGCTCCCTTATCCCTCATATGTCTCGCTCAAAATCTCTGCAATATTACATTCTGGCTCGATTGCTGCTGACACCACTCATGCTGTGGACGATCGTGACTGTGGTATTTTTGTTGTTAAGAGCAACTCCTGGCGATCCCGTCGATGCTGTGTTAGGAGGACGCGCCCCAGAAAGCGTCAAGCAAGAATATCGGCAACGGTTAGGGCTACTCGATCCTTTGCCAATTCAATACATTCGTTACATTGGTAGTCTTTTACGTTTCGATCTCGGTAGTTCCATTACGACTCAAGGGGAATCCGTTTGGCAAACCATCGGACAGCACTTCCCCGCTACGGCAGAATTAGCCGTATTTAGCATGGCATTTGCGCTCATCATTGGAATTAGCATCGGAATGCTAGCTGCTTCCCGCCCTAATTCTTGGTTAGATGTAGGGGGGCGATTATTTGGGATTATCACTTATGCCTTACCCTTATTCTGGGTAGGAATGTTAATGCAGTTGGTATTTGCAGTACAGTTGGGGTGGTTTCCCTTGGGAACGCGCTTTCCAACTTCTATACCCGCACCTGAAGGTTTTACAGGACTCTACACTATTGATAGTTTATTAAGCGGCAATTTTACCCAGTTTTTCAGTGCTATCTATTACCTATTGCTGCCGAGTCTAACTCTAGGACTTTTACTATCGGGAATTTTCGAGCGTATTGTTCGCGTCAACCTCAAACATACCCTTAAAGCTGACTATGTAGAAGCTGCCCGTGCTAGGGGAATTCCCGAACGACGGATCTTATTTGCCCATGCTTTAAAAAATGCCTTAATTCCCGTGATTACGATTATGGGACTCACTTTCGCCGCTTTATTAGGCGGAGCAATCTTAACTGAGGTGACATTTTCTTGGCCTGGTTTAGCCAACCGCCTCTACGAAGCAATTTCCTTGCGCGATTATCCTACCGTTCAAGGAATTTTAGTATTCTTTGGTACGATCGTCGTGCTTGCCAGCATCATCATTGATATTCTCAATGCCTCCATCGATCCCCGCATTCGTTATTAATACTACTGGTAAGATCTAGAAGACACGCAGGTTGTAATGGTAATGGGTAATGGGTAATTGGTAGTTGGTGGTTGCTAGTTAGAGCGGGTTAGTTTTCATTCCTGACCATCACTGTTATCTCCTATATCCTAATTTTTGACATTTAACTTTTGACTTTTGACTTGCCTAAACGTCGCTTTTCTCTATGGTTCGAGCGCTTAATGGCGATCGCAGCTACAGTAAATTTTGGTTTAGTCATTTTTGACTTCACCTACGTCCCCTGGCGCGATTTTTACCTCAACCGCATTCCTGAAGTTACAACAATTTACGATCCAATTAAAGGCATTGAACCGCACCGCGAAACTCAGCAGTATTTAAAGCTAGTCAATGCCTTAGAACAACAAGTGAGTCAAACAGGATTGCAGTCACCCCAGACAGCAGCCGTGTTAGAGCAACTGCGCCGCTACAGCAGTGACATTATCGAAACTAATCCGTTTGCCTTGGCAAATAAGACGGGGACGCTAGAAAGAATTAAAAATCGAATGCGCGATCGCATCGGTGAAGAATCTTCGCGTACTGCTTTTAATATTTTTTGGAGTCAAGAATATCTCCTCAAGGCTGGGTGGCAAAAAGAGATTGACTTTTTCAATCGCAGTATTCGCCCTTTAGTTGCCACAAATTATTATCGTGCGATCGGTGAAAACGGAGAATTTATCGATGAATTCTGGGGAATTGACGCTTATTTCATCGTCCTGTTTGGCGTAGAATTTCTCATCCGCACTTTTATCATTAGCCGTCGTCATGTTGGGTTGAAATGGCAAGATGCGATGTTATGGCGATGGTATGACATTCTACTCATCGTTCCCTTTGAGTTGTTACCTTTTTTGCGCTGGACGTGGCTGCGAATTATTCCAGTGACGGTTCGCTTGCACCAAGCAAAATTATTAAATTTAGAATCAGTCCGACGACAAGCGACTCAAGGATTTGTCGCCAGTTTGGCACAGGAAATCACTGAAGTCGTTTTAATTCAATTTATTAATCAGTTACAAGTTTCGGTACGACGGGGAGAGTTAACAAATTGGTTATCCGCCAGCTCTAAGCGGCAACCATACATAGATTTAAATAATATTAACGAAATTGAGACGATCGCTTCTCTGGTCGTCAACGTCCTCGTCTACCAAGTCTTCCCCCAAATCGAACCAGATATCATTGCCATTTTACGCCACAGCATCGAAAGCACCCTCGACCAATCCCCTCTCTATCGCAGCATCCATAATCTACCAGGAGTCGGCAACTTCCCCCACACGCTGAGCCAGCAACTAGCGACCTCCATTACCCAAAATTTTTATACCGCGATCGTCAAAGCCGTAGAAGATCCGGTTGGGGCAAAAATTTCCCGCCAGCTAGCTCAACATTTCAGCCAAGCTTTAGGTACGCAAATGCAGGAAAAACATACCTTAGAACGCATTCAATCTCTGACTTCTGACTTTTTAGAAGAAGTCAAACTCAACTACGTCCGCAGACTAGCACAAGAGGATGTCGAGCAAATTATGGAACAAACCCGGCTATTGAAGCGGGGTGAGAAGTGAGGAGTAAGGGGTGAGGGACAAGGAGGACAAGGGAGACAAGGGGGACAGGAAGAAAAACATTTTTCCCCTCTCCCTTGTCTCATTCTCTCGCTCCTCGCTCCTCACCCCTAATTGATGCGCTAAACTCAAATGTAAGGGCGAAACGAATTTGTTTCGCCTTTAAACTTTCTGGAAAAATAACTGTTTCTCAGGAAGTGGGTGTCCACCCGCTTTTTTTATGTCTGAACAATGGCTCATCCCTTAATTCCCCAAATCATTGAACTCGCCTCGCCTGTAGCAGAAGATCTAGGGTTGGAAATCGTTGACGTTGTTTTCCATACAAACCATCGTCCGCCAGTGCTGCGCGTGGACATCCGCAATCCGCAGCAAGACACCGGACTAGACGACTGCGAACGCATGAGCCGCGCTTTAGAAGCAACGCTAGATACAGCAGATGTCATTCCTGATGCTTACGTTTTGGAGGTTTCTAGTCCAGGGATATCGCGCCAGCTGGTGGCAGACCGAGACTTTATTTCTTTTAAAGGATTCCCTGCGATCGTCACCTTATCCGAACCCTATGAAGGTCATACAGAGTGGACGGGTCAATTAATTAAGCGCGATGAAACCGCAGTGTTTTTGAATCAAAAAGGTCGGGCGATCGCCATTCCCCGCTCTCTCATCACCAGGGTACAACTGGACGAGCGCCACTAAATCAGAGGTTAGGAGTGAGGGATTGGAGGTTAGGAAAATTGTGAATTTGAGATTTCGGATTGCAATTTCTCCCTTGTCTCCCTTGTCCTCCTTGTCTTCCTTGTCCCCACTTCCGACTCCCTACAGATAAAGAGGTTTAAATATTATGTCAATGGTTAGCCTACCGGGTCTAAAAGAATTAATTGAAAGCATCAGCCGCGAACGGAATTTACCTCGGAATGCGGTACAAAATGCCTTGAGAGAAGCTTTGCTAAAAGGCTACGAGCGCTATCGGCGAGCGCAAAATTTAGACAAAAAGCATTTTGAAGAAGAATATTTTGACAACTTTGAAGTAGAGTTGGATGTTGAAGAACAAGGCTTTCGAGTTCTAGCAACTAAAACGATTATTGAAGAAGTCACCAACTCCGACCACGAGATTTCCCTCAAAGACGTGCAAGAATTTGCAGGGGATGCAGCTCAAATTGGTGATTCGGTGCTAGTTGACGTGACTCCAGATAAAGAAGAGTTTGGACGCATGGCAGCGATGCAGACAAAACAAGTTTTGTCGCAAAAACTCCGCGATCAGCAGCGTCAAATGATCCAAGAGGAATTTCAAGATATAGAAGATACCGTACTGCAAGCTAGAGTACTACGGTTTGAGCGACAGTCAGTGATTATGGCGGTTAGTAGCAGCTTCGGTCAGCCAGAAGTCGAAGCAGAATTACCCAAGCGGGAGCAACTACCTAACGATAATTATCGCGCCAATGCTACTTTTAAGGTTTATCTCAAGAAAGTCTTGCAGGGACAGCATCGAGGTCCACAGTTATTGGTTTCCAGGGCTGATGCTGGTCTAGTCGTGTATTTATTCGCGAATGAAGTGCCGGAAATAGAGGATGAAGTCGTCCGCATTGTCGCTGTAGCTAGGGAAGCCAATCCTCCCTCCAGGCATGTCGGTCCTCGGACAAAAATAGCTGTCGATACCCTAGACCGAGATGTAGACCCAGTAGGGGCATGTATTGGCGCTAGAGGGTCGCGAATTCAAGTCGTAGTCAACGAATTACGCGGAGAAAAAATTGATGTGATTCGCTGGTCGCCCGATCCAGCTACTTATATTGCCAATGCTTTGAGTCCGGCTAGGGTGGATGAAGTACGGTTGATGGACCCGGAAACTCGTCAGACTCACGTATTGGTGGCAGAAGATCAACTCAGTTTGGCAATTGGTAAAGAAGGACAAAACGTCCGTCTAGCCGCCCGTTTGACAGGATGGAAAATTGACATCAAAGACCGCGACAAATACGATTACGCCGCTGAAGATGCTAAATTTGCGGCAGCAGCTAGACAACAAGCCGCCGCACAGTTAGAGGAAGAATTAGCAGAGGAAGAATTGGCAGAGGAAGAACTAGAAGACATGATAGAAACAGTAGATGACACTGGTGAAGCATTGGATGAAGAACTGGAAACATCTGAGGAGCTAGAAGAATCGGCGACTAACGAACTGTGACTTGTGACTCGTGACTTGGTAACTGCCCTGAAGCTCTCTTCACCGTCCCAACCCCCTCCTGTTGATGAAACCTAACTATCGCCGTTGTATCAGCTGCGGTCGCGTGGCATTAAAATCGGAGTTTTGGCGCATTGTCCGCGATCGCGACTCGGGAGAGTTACAATTAGATCGGGGCATGGGGCGTTCTGCTTACATCTGTCCCCAAGCAAGCTGTCTACAAGTGGCGCAAAAGAAAAACCGCTTGGGGCGATCGCTCAAGGTCAAGACAGTCTCAGAGGTGCTTTATCAAACTCTATTGCAGCGCCTAGTTACAGAACCATAAGTACGAAACCAGGTGACAGAGCCAGATAGCAGTGATATGTACAACCCCTTATACTTACCCACTCCTTGAACTTAACAAGAGCGAACGAGCATCAAGCATACAAACACATCGGCATTCCCATTGACAGGTTAAGGAATTTGCAGCTGGTAATTTCTGCAAACCTAACTTGATGCCAAAATAATATATGGGTCAAAATATCCTAGTAGTAGATCGACAACCAAAAGTTGCGACCGGATTTCCTCAAGTTGGAGCGCTAGCAAAAAACACAAGCAAAAAACACAAGCAAAAAACACCTGCTAACCCTATCAAAGTAGGGATTTAAGCCAAATAGAAAGCTTCTCTGTTATATCATTTGGAGGCAAGAACCGCAATTCAAACAGTAAACGAATATACAAAAATCGGAGGATGGAGATGTTGTAAATCGGGCAACCATCCAGTTATAGCTGGTAGGTACAAGGGGAAGAATGGATGAACAACGGCAAAGTCAGAATTTACGATCTATCAAAGGAATTGAATTTGGATAACAAGGAAATATTAGCCATTTGCGATCGGCTTAATATTGCAGTGAAAAGTCATAGCAGCACTATTAGCGAAGAAGAAGCAGAGCGAATCAGACAAGCAGCAGAAAAACAAGCTGCAAACCCCGTCACTGCTGGTAGAGAAGGTCATGCCAACAGCTACAAGGCACATCCTCAACCAGCCACTAACAAAGTTAAACCAAAACCTGTCGTGCCTCACAAACAGCAAATCTTGGAAATTCGCAAACCAAAGCACAACCCCGATCGTCCTAACCCCCCAGAACCTTCTGTTGCCGTAGCACCTCAACCTCCAGCTCGTCCGACCGCTTCTAATTCACCCGTGCGACCGACAACAGCGCCAACCCGTCCCGAAGCACAAAAGCCAGTGCAAGCAGTAGAAACTCAGCCTACAACCCAAAGCGAGCAGGGCGATAATTCAATACCCACAAACAAATCCAGACCACCAGAATCACCCAAGCTGTCAACACCACCCCCTAGACCGTCCGGGGCAAGAGACGGTGTAGATGAAACTGCCGGACTACCACCGTCGCCACCACAGCGAGCGGAGCGCCTGGAACGATCGGAACGACCGGAGCGACCAATTCTCAAGCGGGAGCAAGACGATCGCGCAGCCAATCGTCCAGTGGCGAAGGCAGATAGAGTCGAAAAACCAATGCGTCGTTCGCAGGAGGCAGCTGCTAGCTCGGAAAGCACGCCAGCTAGACCTAAACCCGTGCTGGAACTGCAAAGACCTAAGCCAGTGAGGGCAGGCGAAGCAGTAGCACCAGAACGCTCTAAACCAGATGGGGCAGAAGCTTTACCGGGAACGGAAGAAATCGCCGAGATCGGTGTGGATGACAAGCCAATCCTCAAACGCCCCATGCCGCGTCCAGTGGGTAAAGGTGGCAAGAAATGGCAAGAAGAGGAGATAGACGAAGGACAAGACGCAAAGGCAACGAAGGCAGGTGTAAAAACCAAACGTCTCAAGCCTATAGTCGATTTGGATGACGAAGAAGACTTTGACGATGAGGAGGACGGAGATAGCGATACTCCAATTCAAGTTAGCCTGTCTATAGCTCGTCCGCCAAAACAGAAAACAGCAGCTCGTCCAGGACAGCCGCAGCCTGCTGCTATTAGTGTAGTTAGAAGCAAAAAGTTTAGCCAAGCACGAGAAAACAACCGTCGCCGCGAACCAGAACAGAAACGCGAACGCCCAGAAAAAGTGGTAGTCATGGGCAATCTCACCGTGCAAGAACTAGCTGAGAGTTTAGCAACTCCAGATACAGAAATTGTCAAGATTCTGTTCATGAAAGGGATAGCAGTTAGTATTACCCAAAGTTTAGATCTTGCCACGATTAAAATGGTGGCGGAAGAACTGGGCGTAGAGGTAGAAACTGCCGAGCCAGAAGCAGAAGCCCGTAAAGTTACAGAAATGCTCGATGCGGCAGACTTGGAAAATCTCCAGCGCCGTCCGCCAGTCGTAACAATTATGGGTCACGTAGACCACGGAAAAACGACTTTGCTCGATGCCATCCGCAAAACAAAAGTGGCGCAGGGCGAAGCTGGAGGCATTACCCAGCACATCGGTGCTTACCACGTCGATGTCGAACAAAACGGGCAAATGCAGCAAGTCGTATTTCTAGATACCCCAGGTCACGAAGCCTTCACGGCGATGCGGGCGCGAGGAGCGCGAGTGACGGACATTGCCATCTTAGTGGTTGCTGCCGATGACGGTGTTCAACCCCAGACGGTTGAGGCGATCAGTCATGCCCAAGCAGCAGAAGTACCAATTGTCGTCGCAATCAATAAGATTGATAAAGAAGGCGCTCAACCCGATCGCGTCAAGCAAGAGTTAACTCAATACAGTCTAACTCCTGAAGAATGGGGCGGAGACACGATTATGGTTCCCGTCAGCGCCATTAAAGGTGAAAACCTTGACGGCTTGCTAGAAATGATTCTGTTGGTTGCAGAGGTAGAAGACCTATACGCTAACCCAGATCGGACGGCGAAAGGAACGGTAATTGAAGCCCATCTTGACAAAGCCAAAGGTCCGGTCGCAACCTTGCTGGTACAAAACGGAACGCTGCACGTGGGCGATATCCTTGTGGCTGGGTCGGCATTTGGCAAAGTCCGCGCTATGGTGGACGATCGCGGTCGGCGGGTAGATATCGCTAGTCCCTCCTTCGCCGTAGAGGTCTTGGGCTTGAGCGACGTGCCAGCAGCTGGAGACGATTTCGAGGTGTATCTCGTCGAGAAGGAAGCACGGGCGATCGCCAGCGAACGGGCAGAGAAACAACGTCAGTTCCGCTTGCTGCAAGGACGCGCGACCCTAACTTCCATATCCGCACAGGCTCAGGAAGGCGAGTTGAAGGAACTCAACTTGATCCTCAAGGCAGATGTCCAAGGTTCCGTCGAAGCAATCGTCGGGGCGCTCAAACAACTGCCACAAAACGAAGTCCAAATCAGAATGTTGTTGTCTGCACCTGGAGAAGTCACTGAAACTGACATCGACTTGGCAGCAGCTAGTAACGCCGTGATTATCGGCTTCAACACCACGCTTGCTAGCGGTGCTAGACAAGCAGCCGACGAAGCAGGGGTAGATGTTCGAGAATACGACATTATCTACAAACTGCTGGAAGACATTCAAGCTGCCCTAGAAGGTATGCTAGAGCCAGAATTGGTAGAAGAACCTCTCGGTCAGGCAGAAGTCCGCCAGGTCTTCCCAGTCGGTCGCGGTAAGGTGGCTGGTAGCTACGTGCAGTCGGGCAAGCTCGTGCGTAACTGCAAGCTGCGGGTGCGTCGTGGTGGTAAGGTGATCTACGAAGGTGCTTTAGATTCTCTCAAGCGGATGCGAGAGGATGCCCGCGAAGTCAATTCCGGCTACGAATGCGGTATTGGCGTTGATAAATTCAATGATTGGGTTGAAGGCGATATCGTCGAAGCCTATCACATGGTGACAAAACGCCGCACGCTTACGAGGTAGCACTGTCAAGACGTGCGATCGCGCGTCTTGACATCTTGAAAACTATGCAATCATTTCGCTCCGAACCATTTTTGTGGATTCACCTAGCTGGGTTAGCAACGCTGCCGATTCTGTTGCAGTTGTGCTGGCTCGGCTTGGCTGTGGGCGATCCCATCTTGCCCGTGTGGTTAGAATTCTCAATTGTGGCGGCGATCGGAGTCTTACCCGTTCTGTGGATGCAGCTATCCCGTCCTTTTTTGATCTTTGGCGTGCTGGGAGTCGCACAAAAACCAACTCAGCTCGACGAGCAGCAAAGAAAAGTTCTCAGGTTAATTCGTACGACTGCCAATCGCCTGCTGGCTATGGTAGCAGCAGTATTGCTAGTAGGGCTATTATGGTTGTTGTATCGTACCGCGCCGATCGCGGCAAATGTCATACCCTTACCACCCCAATGGCGAGGCTTAGGATTGTTGGTAGCTAGTGTTGCCTTTTTAGCAAGCAATCTATTTCTGCAAATCCCTGTCAGCGTGGCACGGGTTTTCGTTACTAGCGAAACAGAATTTTCTAAGGCAAAACCTTATCCTGTAGAAAGAATAGCGCGAGACTTTACGATTGTTGGCTGGCAAGTTAACCGCATCTTGCCCCAACTCACCAACTCTCAAACAGATACAGCTCAAGTAACAGCTCAAGTAAAGGAATGAGGAAACATGGCTCATCCAGCTACAGACACCAGCAGATCCGAAGATAGCCAAATCTGGGACGAACTAAAAAGCGCAATCGCTGCTAGCTCCGGCTTTCAGCGCTGGCGGTTAGAAAAGATGTCTGGCGATCGCCAACTGCAAGAGGTGAACCTCGATCGTCAAGTTAGTCTGTATTTGCGCGAAACGCTGGAAACTTTGGCTTATTAGGGAGCAGGGAGTAGGGAGAAGGCAAATTTTAGGTTGACTCTCCTTGTTTCTCACAGGACTATTTCAAAAAATTTTTCAGAGTCCCTTCTAGGCGACGCAGTTGGCTGTAAACGGCTTCCAGGCGATTGCCTTCCACTTCCACATCTGTTGTCGGGTAGTTTTGGAGAATTTCCAGTAGCGAGAGCTGGCGATCGCGAGCAGATAAGGTAATGGCAGCGCGTAGAGCTTGTCGATTTGCTTGGCGCGAAGGTGGATGAACGGTTTTACCTATTTCATCTAACAATAATTCTCCTAAAGCATTGTTGAGAAATCGATCTAACAAGATTGGATCGACCGTTACTGTATTTGTAAGGGACTGGCGAATCGTCTGGGGATCTTGTCGGGCTAATGCCAAGTTTACCCGTAGATCGGGTGACATTTCTCCAGTGCGCGCGAACTTTGTCAAATCCTCAATCGCGATTGATTCGCGAAAAGCTCGGTACTTCAGTACGACTCGTTCGGCTGCAAAAACGGAGGTGCTAGAAAATACAATTGCTGCACTTACCCAGGAGGCGAAACCATAACGCAGCAACAACGAAAATAAGCGCATTAATTAAAAGTTAAGATTTAAGTTGTTTTTATTGTTTTAACTTCAACACAGTAGCACGGTTGCTTTCAGTCAAGACTCATCCTACAAGATTGTTTCTCACAACTAACCGAGTTTGGTAAAGCAGGTACTATCTACTCTGCGAAAGATTTATAGAAAATTGCGGAACATAGTAGCAGTGGTATGTGTCATCAGCTCAAATCTCAGGACAAGCGAATTCGTTCCAAGAATGTTAATAAAAGTAAAATTTTTGTGCAATTTTTGCGATCGCTTGTCTTACTAGATGCAGATCGTCAGCACATGACACATCCTACAAGTATGACACGCCAAGATTCTCCAATTTTCTCGTCTGCCAATCGCGCTTCGTCCGTCAAACCGCTTGTTTGCTCGTTATTTCCTTGGCGAACTGGACTAACCGCCTTACTGTTAGTTGCCAGTGGCACGATCCCCATCGCTACACTAACAGATACTTCTATCGTACACGCTCAAGCGCCAACTACACCTCCAATTGCCGCTCCCACCACTGCCAAAGTTATTTACGTCAATCCCGAAGTCGGTACGGATACTCCTGGTGCTGGTACGAGCGAAGCATCTGCTTACAAAACTATTACTTTTGCTTTGACTCAAGCCGAACCTGGCACGGTCGTTCAACTTGCTGCTGGTAACTATACTAGCGAAACTGGAGAAGCCTTTCCCCTCACTCTCAAATCCGGCGTGACGCTACGCGGTGATGAAGCAACTAAAGGTGAGAATATTATCATCAGTGGTGGTGGAGAGTATATCAGCCCTACCTTTGCCCGACAGAACGTCACGATTCGTGCCGAGAAAGAGACAACAATTAGTGGTGTCACCGTGACTAACACTAATACACGCGGCACGGGCTTGTGGATTGAATCGACTAATCCTACGGTAACGAACAGTACTTTTGCCAACAGCAATCGAGATGGTATTTTTGTGACTGGAACGGCTAGCCCCAAAATAGAAGCAAACCGATTCATTAAAAATGGTGGTAACGGAATCTCTGTAGCACGGGCAGCACAGGGAGAAATTCGCAACAACGTCTTTCAAGCTACGGGTTTTGGACTCGCAATTGGTGGTACCTCATCACCCTTAGTCAGCGATAACCAAATTCAACAAAATAAAGACGGGATCTATGTTTCCGAGGCGGCTCAACCGATTTTACGCAATAACGTGATTCAAAATAACGATCGCGATGGAGTTGTCGCCACTGTCAACGCTCAACCCGATATTGGTTCCGCTGATAACGCCGGACAAAATCTGATTCGCGGTAATAAGCGCTATGACCTATACAATGCCACGCGGAGCAACGCTCTGGTTGCAATTGGTAACGATATCGATCCCAAGCGCATTTCTGGCAAAGTCACATTTACCCCTGCTCAATTTGCTCTGCGCGATATCAAAGGTTTATGGGCGCAGCCTTATATTGAAGCCTTAGCTGCTAAAAATATTATTGCTGGTTTCCCTGATGGTACTTTTAAGCCAGACGAACCTGTCACCCGCGCCCAATTTGCCGCAATTGTCAGTAAAGCCTTTACACCAAAAGGACAACGCCCAGCCGTTAATTTTCAGGACGTTCAGCGTAAATATTGGGGCTACCAAGCGATCCAAACGGCATATCAAGGTGGTTTTGTGGCTGGATATCCTGGCAATTTATTTGAACCCGAGCAGAAAATTCCCAGAGTCCAAGCGCTGGTTTCCTTGGCAAACGGTCTAAAATTGAGTGCGGATAATTCTAGCGCGATCGCAGTTTATACTGACGCAGCTCAAATTCCCAACTACGCCGCTCAACCCGTAGCCGCCGCTACTCAGAAACAATTGGTGATTAACTATCCTACACCCACTCAATTAAACCCAAATCGCGAGGCTACCCGTGCTGAGGTTGCTGCTTTTGTCTATCAAGCACTCGTGAACGCCGGACGAGCTAAAGCGATTCCCTCGCCTTACCTCGTTAGTCTGCCTTAGATGAGGGAGCTTCTGAGCAGGGGGACAATGGAGACAAGGGAGACAAGGGAGAAAGAAATTTACAATTTCCACACCCTACACCCTACACCCCGATCGCTGGTAACTGACAACTGATAACTGAATTAACAACGCCAGCGTTCCTGTCGGAATGCTGGCGCTATTTTGCTTCTTATATGCAGTGGGGTCTTTATATATTTATGGCTGACCCCTTTGAGTTAGCGGAGATATAGTCAGGGTCTTTATATAAGCTGACCCCGTTTGAACCTATGTATATAGTATGACAAACTCTATCTGAAGTAATGACTTTTCTAATGTTTTCTTTATTTTTTCTACGATACCGTTGAGAGTTGTGAATGAGCTTGAACTTTCTTTAAGGAGCGGTCTGTTTAACAGGGCGATCGCGCCGCCGAGCTGCCAAAACGAGTAATAGTATACATTTGACAAGAGATAATCCTGAGTATTTCTTCCAAATTTATTTAGAAGGAGTGAGGGGAATTCAGATTTTTGAAGTCTAAGAGTTTCCCGTGTCCCCCAAGTCCTCCTTGTCTCTATTAACTACGACTTTGCTCGCCCCCGTTCCAGACGAAACAGGAAAATCATCAAGGCAACGATTCCTACTTGGAGAGCAAAATTGGGTAAAGCATTACTGACGTTTTGTCCCGCTGCTAGTTGAGCTAAAAAGATGACAGCACCAATTAAACCCGATGCTCCGAAAGAAAAGTAGATAAATTTTCTCAATCCTCGATAAGGAGCGGCTGCTTCTGCTCTCAACCGAGCGTATTGTTCTGATGTCAACCGTTTGTCGCCGCGATTTTTAGGATTTTGCTCTATCATCAAAGTTTTGATAGTATAATAAAGGTTTGGCAGCGCCGATGTGGCTCAGTGGTAGAGCACTCGATTCGTAATCGAGCGGTCGCGGGTTCAAATCCCGCCATCGGCTTAAGAAAGAGAGAGTAATGAGTGGTGTAGACTTGCAAAATTGGTGTAAAAGTGGTGTAAGCTAAGTAGACCTATCGACTTTCGCAAAGGCAATGACCAGTGGGTGTAGTTATCATTAGATGTTGTAACACGAGAGATTGTGGGCTTGCACATTGGCGATCGTAGTGGCAACTGTGCAAAAGCGTTCTGGAACTCGATGCCACCGATGTACCGTCCAGTGTGCTGTGCTTTACACCGACCGTTGGAGCGCCTATCCTATTCTTTTTTCTCTAGCCTTTCCTAAATAGCACTACTACTTTAAGTTAATACTCTAAGTGGTTTGGGAGAATGGATAGCTGGATAGCATGATTGTACGTTTTTTGTACGCATAGTACGAACGTTTTATTTACTCCGTACAGAAAATTCTACATACATTTCGTGTATATTTGTACGCTTAACGTACGTAAATTTTGTACAAAGTCTGAAAGCCTTACGGAGTAAGATTCTTTGCCAGAATCTAGCTTATGTCCTGCTCTCTGAGCATTACCCTCTATAGGGGCGCACCGATGTGCGCCTCTACGGATTTATTGCAATTAGCAGTTGACATAATATTTGCGATCGCGCTTGTATCGATCCTAACAACTGACCAAGCAACGAGCTATCAAAATCCTAGCTAAACACTTGGATAGATGTAATTATTAATGCTTTACTGCTAAAGAACTTACATGAGTTCTACTACGTACCATGACACAACAGCTGACAAGGCAAGACCCTTCAACTTGGGTGGAGCGACTGGCGAGATTTGGTTATGCAGCTAAGGGAGTGGTTTACGGTATTGTTGGATTGTTGGCAGCACAAGCGGCTTTTGGCGCAGGTGGAAAAACAACAGATACCGAAGGTGCATTACAAACGGTATTAACTCAGCCATTCGGAAAATTTTTACTAGCCGCGATCGCTCTTGGTTTACTCGGATACGCGCTTTGGCGGTTCGTCCAGGCAATTAAAGATCCCGAACATAAAGGTACAAATGCTAAGGGAATTTTTCAGCGACTTGGTTATGCAATTAATGGTTTTATCTACGCTGGATTAGCTTTTACTGCAATTCAATTAGTTGCTGGAACTGGCGGTGGGAGTGGTGGTAATGCAACTCAAGATTGGACGGCAAGGCTACTTTCTCAACCTTTCGGACAATGGTTGGTTGGAACTGTAGGTGCATTTATTATTGGCATGGGTTTCTATCAGTTTTACCGCGCTTTTAAGGCTAAATATCGTCAAGAAATGGATCTGCATCAATTAAGTGAAACTGAGAAAAAATGGGTATTAGGTATTAGTGGATTTGGCACGGCAGCACGGGGAGTCGTATTTTGCGCGATCGGCTTTTTTCTGATCCAAGCGGCAAGAAATAATAACCCTAACGAAGCAAGAGGACTGGGTGAGGCGCTACAGGTGCTATCCCAACAACCTTTTGGTAAGTGGATTTTAGGAATTGTAGCTTTGGGATTAATTGCTTACAGTATTTATATGGTGTTGCAAGCACGATATCGCCGATTGAAAGTAGATTAAATCGTGAGTGAAATACGAGGCATTTGGATTACCAATACCGATAGTACAGTTCTCGACTCTCAAGCTAATATTGCCGAGGCGATGAATTTCTTGGCAGCGACGGGATTTAATGTGGTGTTTCCCGTTGTGTGGAGTAAAGGAGCTACAGTTTATCCCAGTCAAGTGATGCGATCGCAGTTTGGCTTGGCGATCGATCCGCGCTACACTGGGCGCGATCCGTTAGCCGAACTGGTGACTGAAGCAAGACGAGTCGAACTGAAAGTTATTCCCTGGTTTGAATATGGCTTTGCTAGTTCCTACAATCAAAACGGAGGACAGTTATTAGCAAAAAAACCAGAATGGGCAGCCCGCGATTGTAACGGTAATCTACTGAAAAAGAATGGCTTCGAGTGGATGAATGCCCTCGACTCCCAAGTACAAGATTTTTTGCTGAGTTTAATTTTAGAAGTTGTCAATAATTACGATATAGATGGCATTCAAGGCGACGATCGCATTCCTGCTATGCCATGTGAAGGTGGCTACGACGCGGGAACTGTAGCCCGCTATCGCCAAAAATTTCGCCGTCAACCGCCCTCAAACCCCCAGGATCGGCGTTGGCTGCAATGGCGGGCAGATATTTTAACTAACTTTCTCGCCCGTCTGAATCGAGAAGTCAAAGCCGTTAATCCCAATTTACTCATATCAATGGCTCCTAGTATCTACGATTGGGGTTATAAAGAATATCTGCAAGATTCTCAAACTTGGCTGCAACGAGGATTAGTCGATCTACTCCATCCCCAAGCTTATCGGCGCGATTTCAACAGCTACAAACAGATTATCGATCGCCTTGTCACAGAACAAACCCCACAACAGAGATCGCGAGTCGCTCCAGGTGTTTTACTCAATATTAGTTCGTACCGCATGACTCCTCAATATTTATCGCAGGCGATCGCCCATAATCGCTATTGCGGTATCAATGGAGAAGTCTTTTTCTTTTACGAAGGCTTGCGATCGGATAATCATGCTTTAGCTAAAGTTTTACGTAACGGTGCTTATGCGAAATCTGCTGCCTTTCCCTCTGTTGCCAACCTTGCCCAGCCCCAGCCTGAGAACGCTGGTTCTTCGGTAGCTAGAGGAATTCAGAACTTGCTCAAATTGTGGCAGAATCGCTTTTAAGGACAAATTATCTGTAGGGGCGCACAGCTGTGCGCCCCTACTACCAACTGCGATTTCACCCAACACAAAACGGTAATAAATAGGGATTAATGGAATATCAATTACAGGTAAAACATAACATTAATACGCTCAAACACGATTTACCAACTCTGTTTGAACGGGATATTTCCTACGATATCTATACACAAAATATTTACTTTCAAGACCCAGTTAATAAATTTAAATATAAATTCAATTATCGAATCATCTTTTGGACGTTACGATTTCACGCCAAATTATTTTTCACAGAAATCTACTTCGACGTACACGACGTACATCAGAAAGACGAACAGACGATTCTAGCAACTTGGACTGTTCGAGGAGTCTTGCGCGTACCTTGGAAAGCTAAAGTATTTTTTAACGGCTATTCCAACTACAAATTAAATGACAATGGTTTAATTTACGAACATATCGACACCTGGGATCGATCGCCAAAAGAAATATTACAGCAATTCTTTCGCAAAAGGTAGTTCGCGTACTCGAAGGCTAACGCCTACATCTGCGTTCAATTTAAACATTACTGCCATGACAATACAAGCTTTGTCCAATTTTTATCAATGACAGTTTCCTTTGCTTTTGGCATGTAATCAATTTCTTGAGAATAAGCTTTAATCTTCAAATCTTTCAGAGAAGCATGACCAAAATTTATCAAATTGTATAGACTTAATAACAAATCGAGAGGTAAAGTTTCGAGCAAAGGATAAATATTATTAACTTGAATTAGTACTTCTTTAAAATCTAAAGCCTTACTATTTGTCTCCTTTTCTTGTGACTCAGCAAAAGCACCCCGTAGTTTCATAAAACCACAATTTGCAGCAGAATCACTTTCCCAATAACTATTTACTCTATCGAAAGCAACAGACAGTTGTACGTTTTTTGTAAGTGCTAAAGGCAATAATAACCGCCCACTAGGTTTTAATTGCTGTTGCCAAGCAGGTAAAATATCCCCAGCGCCAACTGTGAGAATAATCCGATCGTATGGTGCAGCAGCAGGATAACCAAAACCGCCATCAGCACAAATAACTTGCACGCGATCGCAACCAGCAGTCAATAAATGCTGACAGGCATTTTCTACAACGTCAGGATCGATATCAAGGGTAACAACTTGACCTCGATCTCCAACTAAGTAATCCATTAGAGCAGCATTATAACCTGTTCCCGCACCAATTTCTAATACACGATCGCCCTCTTGCACGCTCAGTTGTTCTAACATGATTGCCACAATTGATGGCTGGGAAGCAGAACTGATTGGTTTGCCGTTCAAGTATTTGGTAATAATCGCTTCATCTGTGTAGGCTGTTTCTATTGAAACGCCGGGAAGAAATAAGTGACGCGGTACGCTACGAAAAGCAGCTTCTATGCGAGGAGTACGAATGAAGCCTTGTTGTTTGAGGCGATCGACTAGTGCGTAGTGTTGTGCAGATACATCACTCATCACTCAATCCTGACTGCTGCAATGCTTGTGCCAATAATTCCTGTAATTCTAGCGTTGCAGCCCAATAATTTAAATAGTCAAGATCGAGGCGATCGCTTTGAACTTTTAGCACACCTAATACATCTCGCCACTGTCGATCTGAAACTCGATTTCCGATTTGATACCAAATCAACTTTTGTAAAATGATGTCTTCAGGAGTTGGCAACCAAGCCAATCGTTCGGGGTTTTGAGCGATCGCTAGTTGCTGTTTCCGCTGCATCTCCGATTGAGCTAAAGGCTGATTTGAAAGAATAAAAATATCGACTTTTTGTAAAGTTTCAAGATGGATAACATTAAAAGACGATTTACGTTCGATTGCTTCTCTTACCATCATTTCATCGACAAAAAATTCTCCAGTTAGCATCTCAACCAATGGCTGTATCTGAGAATTTTGGATATCGGCAACAATATCTACATCCAGAGTAGCACGCGGTTCGCCCCAAATTGAACTTGCTACAGAACCGCCAATTAGATAAGGAATAGCTAGTGTATCTAAAATTTCTGCCATTCTCAAAGCTAGTTGAATTGATTCTGCATCCACTAATTTATCCTCATTTCTATCTCCGCAAAATCGAACTGCTATATCTTTTCCTAACCATCTAATCGCTAGTTGAAATTTAATTTGACTAGTAGTAGCATTGGGATATTGATGGCGAATCCCAGCGATCGCCATTTGTCGAATTCCTTTCGTTGCTTCGTCGATCGAATGTGCTTTTTTCCAAACAGGCATGTGACGAAAAGCTTGCATCAGGAAGCGATCGACGTTTGGATGCGTATCACTAGCTTGAGGCTGATAGCTTGACATACATTACTGTAAAGAAAGTTATGTCTAGTTTAACTACATAGCCACTGGATGAGATGTTAAAATAACTGCTAGTTAAGCTTCATACATGCGATCGCCTCATCGCGGCTAGTCAACACCCCAAAGACATTGCTGTTGATGTGTGGATAATCTCGGCATCAAGGTAAGTAAATCTTTTTGCGGTAGAGAAGACTTACAGTAATAGGGATATTTTGGTTCTCTCGAACTGTAATCGTAAAATAGAGCAAATCGATCGCTATTCTCCGGCACTTTGCCTCGGTGGAAAATACTGCCAGTATCTACTAAAATTACCGTGCCAGCCGCACCAGTGCATGAGATCCATTCAGATTGAGGAATAATTGGTTCTACAGTCTTATCTTGTAGATAGCCGTGTTTGTATCCTAACGAATTAGATAAAAGCGCAGTCAAAGGTTTGGAAATGTATTGAAAAGGACCGTTACCTTCGCTGACATCATGTAAGTAAATGATAATTTTAAACACACAGCGATCTTCTGTATCTATGTGCCAAAGCCTTGATTTAATTTTGACATCATTTGCTAGATCTTTCCGAAAGTATACGCCGTGATACGAGATTGGTAAACCAATGTAATTCTCGGTAATATCCAGCAATCTATCTTCTAATCCCCAGAGAAAAAGCTCTGGATGTTCTATAATTTGTGCGTTGCTGGCGTGAAGGGCAAATTCTTGTTTGTTGCTGGGTAAAACGTTTCGTAAGGTTGGCAGTATTTTTTTTACAGATGCCAGAACTGAAGGTGTAGAAGAAATATTTAATGCTTCTAAGGAAGTTATAAAAATTCCTTCTTGTTTGAGTGTCTTAACAATCTGAGAGTCGTTGGGAGTAAGTACGGGTAACTTATGAGTATGCTGCTCAACTGCCTCTTTATAAGCAAGTTCTGAGGGAATTGTAAATACTGGAGTATCAAAAATCTTTCTTAAGATTTTATTACGTACTTGATGTATTCTTTTTGTTATGAGCATCTCAGTTACTTATACGCTTACTCTTGATTTAAAAGTGTTTGTTTAACAGAGCTAATCGATCATTTCTATATTATGTATAAATTCTAACATACACTCGAACTACCTCTTTGGATAGAGATTTGAGATAAAGTGTGTGTAAATCTAAGTTGAAGAAACGATGAAGTGTTTGACGATCGCCGCTCTAGAATCGAGTGGAGAATGCAAGTGAGAGCGATCGATGCTTACTTTTGCTGTACTCGCTGTGAACGAAACTTTGTGTGAATGGAAGTCATGCGCGCTTGCTAGAGGTGGATTTAGTTAAAATACTGTTTGTCATAAGCAAATTCCGCGAAATATAGCTCAATTTCACGTAGATGTAATATATTGTTACGAATGACTTGTGGATATTGGCAATACATCGCGTCATCTACTGCACCGTTAAGCTCTGCGATCGCCAATTTTACGATTCGTTAGCAGGAGAGACTTTTTGAACAATGCTTTCTCTCTGCGGCGGTTTAACTAACCAACGCTGGCTAATAGCCACGAACAACACGGTTAACCCCTGAATCGCAAAAACAATCGTTACGGGAACACCTGCGCTGCGTTGCATGACATTTGCACCGCTACGGAGGGCGCTAAAAAATAGAGAAGTGAGAACAACTCCGAGAACGCTACCGCGACTCAAAAAAGCGATCGCGATCGCATCAAAGCCGTAACCGGGCGAAACTTGCTCGAACAAACGAAATTTCAACCCCATCACCTCCGATGCACCAGCCAACCCCGCCAAACCACCCGCCAGCGCCATGACAAGCACGATCGTACGTTGTACCGATATACCACCATAACGGGCTGCAATTGGGTTCATTCCCACGGCGGCGGTACGATAACCAAAAGGCGATCGCTGCAACAGTACCCATAACACCCCAGCCGCTACGAGTCCGACTAAAATTCCTGCATGGGCTAAACTGCCTGGTAGAATAATCGGCAATTGGGCAGAACGGGGAATGATGGGAGAATAAGGGCTAGGTGCATTGGGAGCCATTAACGGTCCTTGCACGAGGTAACTGACTAAGTTGAAAGCAATATAATTGAGCAACAGCGTAGTAATGACTTCATTGACTCCCCGCACTGCTTTCAGATAACCAGGAATTAAACCCCAAATTCCCCCAAACAGAAAACCCGCTAGTAGTGCTAAAGGGACGTGAATTAATGCAGGTATACCTTTGATAGATAATCCTGCGATCGCACTTCCTAGCGCACCCATATAAATCTGTCCTTCGCCGCCAATATTAAATTGTCCAGCTCGTAAAGCTACTAGAACCCCTAGACTGGTTAGTAGTAGGGGAGCCATTTTTGTGAGCGTATTACCAAAACCGAAATAAGTAGAGAGGGATTCTTGAAATAGGGCTGTATAAGCCGCGATCGGATTTGCCCCTGCAACTAACATCAATCCCGCACCTACAAGTAACGCTGAAGCGATCGCGACTACTGGAGGTAGCAAAGATGGGAAAACTGCCAATATTTGCTGAAAAATCTTCTGCAATTTTAAAATTAATCTTTATTTTAAGTTCGTGGGCTGCGTTAACAAGGTCACTTATCCTACATCTTACTAACTCGAAGCACTGGTGTAAAACCGTAAAGCAAACCGCCAAAATACAGTAGCGATCGCAAATAAAAATAGCGCCAATACTCCCGCACCAATTACCCAGCCTAACTGAACTCTTCCCAACATTGTCTCGGCTGGAACTGTGGTGAGAAAAGCGACGGGAACGACAAAGGTAAAGAAGAAACGATAAGCAATTGGATAAGCTACCATTGGATATCGTCCTGCTTCTAATAATCCTCGTAATACCTCGGTGACGTTATAAATTTTGACAAACCAAATACTTGTCGCCCCTAGCATAAACCACAAGCTATAGAGGCTGATAAAACCAAAGATTAATGGAATTGCACTCAGTAAGTAGTCACCAATTGTTAAACCGAGTAGACTCCCAGCGTAACCGATGATGATGCTACCGAAAAGAATATCGGGAACTCCCCAAGGGGAAAGGGTGTGGGTAGAAAGCCAAAATTGGCTATTAATTGGTTTTAACAGCACGAAATCCAACGTTCCCTGTTGGACGTAGGTGACAATTTTGTTGAGATTAGGCGAGAGAAACGTACTGGAAAAGCCTTGAAGTACAGTAAAAACACCCAGTACGATTAAGGCTTCTTGCCAACGCCAGCCTTCAAAAGTATAGCCAGTGCCATTATAGAATAGGGAAAGCCCGAATAAACTGCCTGCAAGATTGCCAAGGCTGGTGAGGGTTGCTAAAACAAAATTAGCGCGGTATTCTAACTCAGCCGCGATCGCGGCACTCCACAACAGCTTAATTACGTCTAGATATCGATTCACGTTAAGGCTGTCTATCGATCGTCATTCCTAATTCTAAACGAGATATTCCTCCCTATCTGCGATCGGTTAATCCATGCCCGCCCAGATCGACTAAATCTGGTAGGCTAAATGTTTTTGTTGCGTGTTGAGAACTATTTTCCAATAAATCGACGTGACGAGTTTCCATCAAATCGATATGACGTGTTGGCATATGTTGTTTCGATCTGCGCGAAGAACGGCTACCTCTAATCTCAAAATACTTTAGAGTCTTGGCAGCTTCAGCATCCGCCGGACGCGAGAAGAAATAACCCTGTCCGTAATCGCATCTTAAGGCTTGCAATTGATACATTTGCTTTTTCGTTTCTACCCCTTCAGCAACCACATTGATGCCCAAGTTCCACGCCATAGAGACGATAGTACGGATCATCTCAATTTTTTCTGGATCGCAATCAATATCGTTAACGAAAGAACGATCGATCTTCAGCGTATCTATGGGTAGGCGATGGAGATAGCTGAGGGAAGAATAACCCGTGCCAAAATCATCGATCGCCAATTGGATTCCCAAGGTCTTCAACTGCTGCAAAATAGTAACCGCAGCATCAACATTATCCATCAGTACGCTTTCAGTAATTTCTAACTTCAAGCTACTGGGAGAAAGTCCAGTTTTGTGCAGAATTTGTTTAACTTCCCGCGCCAGATCGGGTTGCGTCAATTGCTTGCCAGAAAGATTGACATTCACTGTTAATCGAGAGTCAACTACAGAATGCTGTTGCCAAGTGCGTAACTGCTGACACACTTGTTCGAGTATCCACCAACCAATCGGGACGATCGATCCAGTTTCTTCGGCTACAGGAATGAATTCTGCGGGTGATACCCAGCCTCGTTGGGGATGCTGCCAACGAATTAATGCTTCAAATCCAGCAACTCGACCGCTGTTGAGCGAGACAATTGGCTGGTATACTACCATGAACTCTTTGTGTTCTAGCGCCCGCCGCAGGTCAATTTCGAGCTGCATTCTGGCGATCGCCCGATCGTGAATGGCAGGTTCAAAGACTTCCGATCGCGCTTTACCCATAGCTTTAGCACGATACATGGTCATATCGGCATCTCGCAGCACGTCTTCCGAATGTTCGTACCCGCTATGACTTAAAGCAATCCCAATACTAGCGGTGCAAAAAACTTCATTGCCTTTGAGGTTGAAGGGGGTTGACAATTCTCGATGAATTCGATCTGCAATTTGCCGAACTCGAAGAGCGTCGCAATTTTCCAACAGGATCGTAAACTCATCTCCTCCTAACCTAGAGAGAGTGCTATTGGATGGTAAGCACGCTTTTAAGCGAGTTGCGATCTCCAACAGGAGGCGATCGCCCATAGCATGACCTAAACTATCGTTGACCACTTTAAAGCGATCGAGATCTAAAAATAGGAGGGCAAATTGAGATTTCGGGTCTTGTTTTGTTTGGTGAATGGCTTTTTCTAATTGCTCCATGAACCAGAGACGATTTGGTAGACCTGTTAACCCATCGTGGAAAGCATCGTGCAGTAATTTCGCCTCAGCTGCCTTTTGTTGAGTAATGTCAGTTTGAGAACCTGCCATGCGGTAAGGTTTGCCTTCAGAGTCGCGCACGGCTAGCCCCCGACAAAGCATCCAACCGCAGCTACCATCCTGACGCAATAACCGATATTCAGTTTCAAAATGGTTGGTTAACCCCGCTAAATGGGCGCTTAATTTTCCTTGGAACTGAGCTTTATCTTCAGCATGTATGCGATCGAACCATTCTGCTAAAGTATTACCTACTTCTTTCTCCTCATAACCCAACATCGATTTCCAACGAGGAGAATAATAAATCTGATTGCTTCTGATATTCCAGTCCCACAAACCATCGTGAGCGCTCTGCGCGATTAAAGCATAACGTTCGCGGCTCTCTTGCAGTGCTTTTTGTGCTTGGTGGAGTTCGTTGATTTTTGTTTGTAATTCGCGATTCGATCGCGCCAATTGCTTGTAAAGTTGAGTTTGGTGTAAAAGTCGGCGGACTCGCTGCCGTAAAACAGCCCAGTGAATCGGTTTTGTCACAAAGTCGCTTGCACCAGCGCGGAAGGCGCGATCGACTGATTCTTGGTCTTCCAGAGCCGTGATAATTAAGATAGGTGCGTGTTTGGAGCGAGAAAGAGCTTGTAGCTGACCGCAGCAAGTAAAGCCATCCATCACGGGCATGAGTGCATCGAGCAAGACCAAATCTGGATGAAATTGAGTATACGCCTCTAACGCTTGCTGTCCGTTTACCGCTTCTACTACCCTGTAGCCATCCTTCTCCATTGCTTGACGCAGTAAAATCCTCATGGTTCTATCGTCGTCCACCACGAGAATTAAGGGTGTAGTTGAAGAGACGGGGTTAGAGTTCATAGTGACGAACACCCATAAGAAGTAGGAAAGATTAGTAAAGTTGCAGTAGAAGAGCAAGACTTTTTGCACTGCCAACTGTCTGGTGTTACCAGTACTGGTATTGCCAGTATTGTTATTGGCACTCGCGTTGAGAGAATCAATCGTAATAGATGCAGCACTTGAACTCTGAATAGCAAACTATGAGTCACATATTCTACCGAGTCGCAAAGTCTGCTGGATCTCGTAGCTTCACTATGGACTACTATTGTCAGCTTTCACATCGAGTAAATCACGCAATTTTGTCCTACTCTCATAAATTTTTGATAAAGAAAATTTTAGGGAAATCAGAATATTCTCCCTGCTCTCTGCTCGTGCGCTCGTGCGCTCCCTCTTCACTGATAACTGATAACTGATTCCGGGAATACTAAATGCGAACGTAGCGTGAAGCATTTGTCGGATTGGAAATTAAGATATGGCTTCTAGTCGAATAGCAATTGGCAAGATAGCACGGCGAACATTATTAAAAATAACACTGAGAGTAACTCTTGTGATTATTGCTGCTAGTGCGATCGGTTATCTTCATGTTTTATCGAATTTAGAATCTCATGTGCGAGAAGACCTCAAACAATATGTAATTGAACGAGGTCGGCAAGAGAGCGATTTTTTGGCTCTCGCAGCAGCAACTCAGGACGAGCGACGCTTAACCTCAACCGATCGTGACATTCTGCTCGACGATCTAGTTAAGAGAACGACAAACGAGTGGTTGCCAGGATCGTACAGCATGATTTTTCACTCCGACGGTCGCCTAATTGCTCATCCAAATTTGATGTCACAAATTCAAACTAGTCAGGGTAAATTTTATCTCGATCGCGCGGACGATTTGCATTTGCAAACTATTTTTAAATTAGTTAAGCATAGTCAACCCGGACAAACAGTCATAGATAACGTCAAGAATAACGAGTATCTTGCTGTTGCTAGTATTCCCACTCTTAATTGGTATTTCGTAGTTGTCCTTCCCAAGTCATTCTTGTTCCAGCAAGCATGGTCTAACGCTAAATTTATCCCGATCTTAGGGCTATTATCGCTATTAACAGAAGTTGCCTTAATATTTGTCACTTTACGCCAGCAAATTGCTAAACCTTTAAGGAGATTGCTGACAGCCACAGAGCTGATTGCGGCGGGAAACTTAGATGTCCAACTAGATGCCGACAGAAAAGATGAATTGGGGTATCTGGCGACATCATTTAACAAGATGGCAAATGCGATCGCGCATCGGGATACCCAGTTAGCAGAGCAAAATACGAAGCTAGAACGAGAAGTAGCCGCGAGAACGGCAGCTTTACAGGCAGCCTTAGAGCAAGCAGAAGCCGCTAGTATGCAACTTGTAGAATCAAAAACAGCATTGGAAGTGTTGCAGTTGGAAACGCAGATGGCTCGTACCACAGCTGAGGCTGCCAATCAAGCTAAAAGTGCGTTTCTCGCCAACATGAGCCATGAAATCCGTACTCCCATGAATGGAGTGATTGGCATGACAGGTTTGCTGCTCAATACATCCCTAACTCCTCAGCAGCAAGATTTTGTAGATACGATCCGCAGAAGCGGCGATGCTTTACTGACAATCATCAACGACATTCTAGACTTTTCCAAAATTGAATCAGACAAGTTGGATTTAGAAGAACAACCCTTCGATTTGCGAGTTTGTATTGAAAATTCTCTCGATGTGCTAGCTCCTCAAGCTGCGGACAAGAACCTGGAGCTGGCTTACCTGCTCGATCCACAAACACCAGCTACGATTATGGGAGACGTGACGCGGCTATGTCAAATTCTAGTCAACCTGCTGAGCAATGCAGTTAAGTTTACGGAGCATGGAGAAGTTGTAGTTTCAGTCACGACTAAAGAGATAAATAGTAGCGAGTACCTAGAGGGGAGAAAAAAAGAGCAACTACCGCAGACTGCCGATTATCTCATGCCGACATTCTATGAAATTCAATTTGCCGTTAAAGACACCGGGATTGGAATTCCTAGCGATCGCATGGATCGGTTATTTAAGTCCTTCAGTCAAGTCGATACTTCCACCACTCGTCAATATGGCGGGACGGGGTTGGGTTTAGCAATTTCTCAGCGTTTAAGTGTGATGATGGGCGGGAGAATGTGGGTAGAGAGCCAAGTCGGTGTTGGTTCTACCTTCTACTTTACGATCGCGGTAGCAGCACCCAATATCGTGCAGCATGAAAGTTCCTGTATTTTGCCGCAATTGCACGGTAAGCGTTTGTTAATTGTGGACGATAGTGCTACCAATCGTAAAATTCTGATGCTGCAAGCTCAATCTTGGGGAATGCTTCCCCGTGCAGCTACTTCTGGTGCAGAGGCATTGGAATGGTTGCAACGTGGCGATCCTTTCGATCTAGCAGTGTTAGATATGCAAATGCCGCAGATGGATGGTTTGAGCCTAGCTACAACTATCCACCAACACTCTAACTATCGCAAGCTACCTTTAGTCATCTTGACTTCTATGGGTAAGCCAGAAGTCGCCAGTCAAAGTACAGCAGTCAAGTTATCTGCCTGTCTGACAAAGCCTGTCAAACAATCTCAGCTATATAACGTACTGTTGCAAATTTTGAGCGAACAATCGCAGCCATCCCAAGTTGCGCCATTTTTGCCTAAATCCTCAACTCTTAGCGCTCAAATAGCGCAAACTCATCCTTTAAATATTTTATTAGCTGAAGATAATACGGTAAATCAGAAGGTAGCGTTGTTAATGTTGCAGCAAATGGGATATCGGGCAGATGTTGCTAACAATGGACTGGAAGTTCTAGCCGCGCTGCAACGTCAGCCTTACGATGTCGTGTTGATGGACGTACAGATGCCAGAAATGGATGGATTGGAGGCAGCAAGACAAATTTGCCAGCGGTGGTTCCCTCCGCATAAACCGCGAATTGTCGCCATGACTGCAAATGCCATGCAAGGCGATCGCGAAGCCTGTCTCTATGCTGGTATGGACGATTACCTAACTAAACCCGTCAAGATCGAGCATTTGGCTCAGGCTTTGAGTCAGTGCCATCCCGTAGGTGTTGGCAGCAGGGAGCAGGGAGCAGGGAGTAGGGAGCAGGGGGACAAGGGGGACAAGGGGGACAAGGGGGACAAGGGAGAAATTAGTCACGCACCACGACGCGGCTTTATTGCGGAGGAACCGGACGCTCCCGCCCGCTTCACCACCTACCACGCACCACCTTTACCCTCTCCTGCAATCGATCCTAAAGCTTTGCAAGCATTAGAGGAGATGGCGGGGGAAGGTGGAGCAGCAACGATCGCAGTGGTAGTTGATGCTTATTTAGAAGATGCACCGAAATTAATTCAAACAATGCAAATCGCGATCGCATCTGTAAATGCTACAGAATTACAACGAGCAGCCCATACTCTCAAATCTAGTAGCGCTACTTTGGGGGCAATGTATTTCAGTCAGCTATCAAAGCAATTAGAAATCATTGGACGTAATGGCACAATTGAATTCCCAAAGAGTAGAGAAATTGTCTCTGAGCTTGAGGCTGAGTACATAAAAGTTAAAGCAGAACTAAAGAAATACTTAAATACTACTGAGTTATCAAATAACTCGTAGTACTGATTACAAAATATTTTCAGCTTGTTGACCCGTTAAACTTCGTCTGATATTGTGACGTTGGAATAAAGTAAGAGTAAAGTCAATGTTAGTGGCTGCCAATCGAAATAACTTTCTCTCATTTGATTGAGTGTTGTCTGGGCAGTTCGTTTGCGTCAATTGTAGGTCAAGTGTTCTTCAGTAAGAAGAACATATTTTGGCAATCAACCCATAAATCGAAGTTGACCTCAACATATAATTCACGGCAAATTGTATAGAAGGAGAATCACAACTTAATCAATTTAACGATCCAGGTTCGAGACAAGAAACAGCAGACAACCATATCCTCAAATAAGGAGAGTGAGCCATGTTTCAAGTCGGCGATCGCGTTATTCATCACGCTAGCGGACAATCTGGTAATGTCATCGGTTACGGACACCAGATTATTGATGGAGTTTATCAGCCAACCTTAATAGTCAGAGTCGTGAGAGATAGGGAATTAGGACAAACAGGTGTCGTTGAAGACTTATCAGCTAACTGGATACCGAGTGAAGAGGAAATACACTCGCAAGTTGCTTGAATCAACTTAAATAAAACAATGAGAGCGCACGATTTAGCGCTCTTATTTTTTGCGATCGAGTAGAGTCCGAGGCGCTATGCTGTACCCTATTCACCAATATCCTCATTCCAAAGAGAAGGATTTTTTTCAATAAAATCTCCCATCATTCGCTTGCACTCATACATATTTAAATCGATAACTTCTACGCCATGTGCCTCCATAAAGTCTTTGGCTCCAGCAAAATTGGCAGATTCAGCTGCAATCACCTTTTTAATCCCAAACTGCACTACAGCACCAGCACAGAGATAACAAGGCATCAATGTGGAATAAAGAGTCGTACCTTTATAGTTACCGATTCTACCTGCGTTACGGAGACAATCGATTTCTGCATGGGTGACAGGATCGCCGTCTTGAACTCGCTTATTGTGTCCCTGACCGACAATTTTGTCATCTTTGACTAGTACCGAACCGATGGGAATACCTCCTTCTGCTAACCCTTGTTGTGCTTGAGCGATCGCGGCTGCCATAAATTCATCCATGAATAATTCTCCTATTTATGTCTAAACAACTCGTACTTATGGATTGTGACGGTGGTGTAGATGATTATCTAGCAACTATGCTACTGATGACGATGGAACGAGTTGAATGTCTGGGTGTTGTTGTCACTCCAGGTGATTGTTACGCCCACGCCGCCGTCAGTGCTACCCGTAAAATTCTCGATTTCATGGGATGCGATCGCGTTCCGGTTGCAGCTAGTACCGTGCGCGGGATTAATCCTTTCCCCCGTCTCTATCGTCGCGATTCCCTCATTGTCGATTGCCTACCCATTCTCAACCAGCAAGATACCATTTGCACGTCTTTGGTTGAGCAAACAGGTCAGGAGTTTACCATCCATACGTTGCTGAATGCGCCAGAACCCGTAACCTTGATGGTAACTGGTCCCTTGACCACTATTGCAGTTGCTTTAGATACGGCTCCAGAAATCGAAGCTAAGATTCAACGCCTGGTTTGGATGGGTGGAGCGCTGAATGTTCCTGGTAATGTGGAAAAAAGCATCGAGCCAGGACAGGATGGTTCGGCGGAATGGAATGCTTACTGGGATGCAATGGCTGTCGATCGCGTTTGGCAGACACAGATTCCGATTGTGATGTGTCCTCTGGATTTAACAAATAATGTTCCAGTCACAGCCGCGATCGTGCGACAAATGGGCAAACAGCGTCATTATCCCCTTTCAGACTTGGTAGGACAGTGTTATGCCTTGGTCATTCCTCAAGATTATTATTTTTGGGATGTGTTAGCCACAGCATATCTAGCTCATCCAGAGTTTTATCAACTGCGAGAATGGGAAACCACAATTATCACTACAGGTGCAAGCCAAGGTCGCACCAAAATTCAACCTGGCGGGCGCAAAGTTCAAGTCATGGAGCGAGTCGATCGCGAGATATTTTATGAGTACATATTACAGCAGTGGCAAAGATGAGGGACAGTTATCAGTGACTAGTGACTAGGGGCTGGTGGCTAGAATCGTTTCTAACCACTAGTCACCAGCCACCAGCCACTCATCAATAACCGTTGCTTTCTTAAAAATATGTAGATTTTTATTAACAATTGCTGCGTTTATCTACTCCTAATGGACTAAGCAATAATACTTGAGTGGTTTAGAGTAAATAAATGTTAAGAAATAAATAGTAATCTTGCATAAAATTCCCAAAAAATTTCATAATTAATCCTAATTAGATCCAAATTTGAGTGACCTGCAAGAAGTATCTAGGGATATTTAGCCTAGTGAAGCAATTTCAACTGCAAGCGAAAAAGTATAAAAAGAAACAAGTGCTGTCAGATAGCAGGGGGCAGCGCGAGCGATCTCGTGTTGCGATCGCAGCCTAGTTGAGTTTTTCATAAGTTGCCGTCAATCTCATCGTCAGAAGCCAGGAGTATTGCAAATGTTTGGTTCGATCAAAAAAATACTGAGTGGGATAGTGTCTTTCTTTTTAGGTTTTTTCAGTAGCAAAAAATCCTTAGAAGGTAAACCCGATAAACCTCGCAAGCGTAATGGTTATTTTCTTGAATTAGAAGAAACAGAAGTCCCTAAAGAACTAAAAGCTGCTGCTAAATCAATTGCTTCAGCAACCAACGAAGTTAAAGCTAAAGCGTCAGAACTCGTCACTGCTGCAACAACCAAAGAATCTGAGTCTAACGCTAAAGCAGAGCCAGCTAAAGCAGAGCCAGCTAAGGCAGAGAAGGTAAAAACAGCTGATGCGGCTACACCAGCCAAAGCAGAAACGGTAAAAGCTGAGGTTCCTACTAAGAAACAACCCCCTAAAGTAGAAGTAGAATTGGTGCAAACTGCTGAGGGAGTCAAAGCTCAGGCTGTTAAGCCAACCAAACCAGTGAAAGCTGTTGCTGATAGCAATGGTAAGGCTGCTTCTACATTTGCGCCCAACTACCTGATGCCGTCTGCTTCTAACAGCCGTCGTCGCCCAGGAGCAAATATGAATTCTTTCTTGGATATGGCACGCCAGGTTAAGACTCCTGGTTAGATTGAAGTAGAAAATGTAGGGTGTGGCGATCGCCTCTCTACATTAATTTTTCCTTCCTTTTAAGAAAAACTAATCCACTGTAGAGATGGAATGCTGCATCCCAGTTGGAGGGATCGCGGCGGAACAGATGGATGTGAGATGGAATTGGAGCGAGCAAATCGCTCCAATCCAAAGCTGTATTGGCAAAAATGGTAAAATCCGACCAGGATTCAGCGCGTTCGAGTTTTTGGTCGAGAAAATTCTGTAAATGATTCCAGTTAATTCTGACGGTTGTTTGATTGTGCGTTTGCTGCTCGGAAAAAGAAATGCCGTTGTGGAACATATAATCGCGATCGCATAGTCGCACGATATAACCGCGATCGCTTAAGTGTAAATCGCAGAATTGCGCGTAGTCTTGAGTCTGAGTTTTGCGTTGTAGCTTGCCACGTACATTTATGTCTACAACTTGCTCGAAAAGGGGTAGTAATCCCGTCACTTTATGAGTCACTTCCGACCATTGAAAGCTCAGAAAACTCAGCTCATCTACTTCATTTTGACAAACAACACTGGCTGCTGGAGCGACTTCAAAATATCGCGCTTGAAAAACTTGGATTTGTTCGATTTCTGCCAAAGTTGCCCAAAAACAAGGAATGTCAGCAGCTAAAAGTTGTTGACCGAAAAATTGTAATTCGCCAATTGCACCTGTACGATACAGCCGCCAACCGCGACTTGGTAGCTGAAGTCGAGCTGTATAAGGGTCAATCTGCATGATTTGGGATAATCTGCGGGCAGCTTCAGACTTGCGATCGCTAGCAATCGGTTCTAATACCAACACGCCTTTTTGCATGTTATCTGGATCGGCAATAGCTTGGGCGATCGCCTGCTGGCGTTGTGCCTTGAGCAGTGATTCGATGCGGGTTATACCTTGACGCGCTTGCGCCATAATCCTAGCGTGAACGTGAACCGAACTCAGTAACAGTTGCCGATAAATCTCTGCTGCTGTATCTAATTTGCCAGATATTTCATCTAATCTACCCGAGTAGAATTGTACCCAAGGGTCTGTGGGAGAACTATGTCGCAGCTGCTGTAATAACTGGGCTGCGGTGTCATAATCTTGGCGTTCAAAAGCAGCAGCAATGAGATCGAGCATCAATAGGACAAGAGAGCAACTGTATTTATGTTGCCCAAAATGTCAGTTGTCAGCTATCAGTTATCAGTGACTAGTGACTAGTGGCTGGTGGAACCAGAATTCTCCCCCTTGTCTCCCTTGTCCCCCTTGTCCCCACTCTCTTCGGTCGTGGGGTCCCCGAGTTCCCCCTTGTCCCCCTTGTCCCCCTTGTCCCCCTTGTCCCCTTTATCCCCCTCAGCTCTCTTCCAGCATTGGTTATCCCTAGTTAAGGCAACAACGATAATGTTAAACTTGTTTTCAGCACTATTTATGGTATGTAGTCACCGAACAAACGAACTTTAGGGAAGACTACAATTGAATTGATGATTTTGAGGAAAGAGATAGAATGACCCAAGTGCTTCTCGGAGAAAATGAAGGAATTGATTCGGCATTACGGCGGTTCAAGCGCCAAGTATCCAAAGCAGGAATTTTGGCAGATGTAAAATATCATCGTCATTTTGAAACACCCCAAGAGAAACGCAAACGCAAAGCTGTTGCAGCTCGACGCAAGCGACGGATGAGATAGATAGATCGGAAATTTAAATTTAATATATTCTCAATTGGTGACGCTGCTTAACTGAATTGAAGGAAGTAAGTCATCGTATCAGATAAAAAGTGAGATAAGGATACAAAATAGGCGATTGCTAGTTACCTACAGCCTGTTTTGTATCCTTCGCGTTTAATAAGATATTGCGGTTGTTATAACGGTTCATTGCTTGCGCGACTCCTTGCTTTAAGCTTAGTTCTACAGCTTCTAACGCCATTTGCAAAACTTCAGCTACTAATGGGGTTTGATCTGAGGAAAAGCGTCCCAGCACGTAAGATATAGTCGATGCGTCTTCCTTGGTATTGTTGCCTTGAGGTCTACCGATACCGATTCGTAGGCGGGGAAAGTTTTGCGTTCCTAAGTGAGCGATCGCACTTTTCATTCCATTGTGTCCGCCAGCCGAACCGGATAAGCGCAGACGAATTTTTCCCAAGGGGAGATCCATATCGTCGTAAATTGCCAGTACCGATTCTGGTGGTAGCTTATACCAATCCGTGACGGCGCGAATTGCCTGACCGGAATTATTCATATATGTTAAGGGTTTGAGTAAGCGGATTTTACCTGCATTACTCCTACCTTCACCAAATATGCCCTGAAATTTGCGATTGTCTGCCAGTGGAATTTGCCAAGCACGAGCGATCGCATCAACAGCAGCAAAACCAATATTGTGGCGGGTTTGGTCGTATTTAGGCTCTGGGTTTCCCAGACCAACAATGAGTTGCGGCACAATGAGAACTTGATTGGAAGTTGAATTAGACGCGATCGCTTCTGTCATTACACCTATCGATCTAGCTTTTATTTGTCTAGCTTTGCTGCGTTGAAGAAGTTGTCGTATTGGTAGAAACGGTTTCTTCTGTTGCTGCTGGCGGAATTTGCTTTGGTTCTAGTTCGGCAGTTGTCTGCATTGCCTGTTCTATCTGTTCCGCTTCGCGCTTAAACTCTGACTGGAACTCGCTAGAGGCATCTTGGAAACTGCGAATAGCCTTCCCCAAGCTCCGACCAATCTCTGGCAGCTTTTTGGGTCCAAAGATCAGCAATGCAACTACAAAAATTAAAGCCATTTCTGGCAGTCCAATACCGAAGACATTCATAAACAACCCTCCTGCAATGTCTGTTCCCCCAGTCTTAGTATAGGCTGCGAACAGTAACTATTGAGTAGCGATTGGTTGTCAGTGTAGAGACGTTACATGTAAAGTCTCTACAAAGTTGTCACGTCTGTACTTTATTCCTTATATCTCAAAAAAAAACCCAGATCGATTCTGGGTGGAATGCAAGTTATAAGTATTGTTAATAACTCTCAGTTTTCTAACGATTAACCACCTAAACCAGTCCAACTAGGGGCAATATCAGGTCTTTCAATCAGCAATGATTGGTTATAAATTTGCAGGATGATCAAGAGAAAGACGAAAAATAATAGTATGAAAATCGCCATTACGGGAGTCGTCCCCCAACCAGGGGCAACCTTACCATACTCTGAATTCAAGGGTCTGAGGATTTCTCCCAACCAAGTCCGTTGTGCCATGACTCACCTATGATGAATTGCGAAAGCATTTTTTAACGTTCTGTAATATTGTATAGGAAGAGTACTCATAATCTATCGCTATGATGGAACCCGCAACAGTTCTTAGCATTTCCTTGGCTGCCGTATTGATTGCCATTACTGGCTGGACAGTGTATACCTCCTTCGGTCCTCCAGCAAAAGAGTTAAGAGATCCGTTTGAAGAACACGAAGATTAAAGATAGTTATACTTTTGTATTATTGGTGGGCAGCAGGCAGTCTCTATATTCTCCAGAAGCCCACCGCAATCGCCAGCGATCGCAGTTGCTCCGTTTCATCTAACCTTGAGCTTTAAGGTGACGATCTTCCACGGTGAAATAGTCTTGGCTGTTCGGTCGGCTCGATTAGTAGCTATAGATCTTTCTAAAAGATCGAGATCGTCGGCTACGTTTAAATTTAAGGTGTTCTGTAGGTCTAATTGAGCTGGATCGCCGTGGCATTCATAGCACCGCAAAATCAACTCTTGCGGCTCGTCTTCTGAAGGCTTGAACGCCATCAAAATTAAGTTATCGGCTGATATTGTTAAAAAGCTGGTCTTATCTGGGATCTTTCCTGATGTAGCTGTCGCAGCAGGCAATAGTAAAACTTGCAACGGTATATTCAGTTCGTAACCACGCCTAACTGTCTGTGCTTGTTGCCACGTACCAGCATGGGGATAAAGTGCATAGGTAAATTCATGTAAGCCCATGTCTGCTTCGGGATCGGGCCATACAGGACTACGCAGTAATGTTAAACGCAGTCGATCCGGTTGGCAATCGTAGCCATATTTACAATCATTTAGCAAGCTGACACCGCGATCGCTCATACTTATGTCAGCCCAACGTAAAGCCGGTACTTCCCATTTTGCCTTTTCTGCTGGAGTTTGGGGTTGCGTCGGTCTGGCGATCGCACCGCAGGGAATTTCATAATTAGCATAGTTTGCTGATACATTCAGGGGAAAAGCAGCTTTTACCATTACATGACGTTCTTGCCAGTCAACGCTAGTTTTAATTTTGAGGACGGGAGAACCTATTTCTAAAATGTAATCTTGGCTAAAAATTGACTGACCGATTTTTCGAGCTACACTGACGCAACTTTGTAGGAAATCGCGATCGCAATGTTGGTTAATACTTATGAGTTCAGCAGATGGTAAGGGGTGTTGAGCGTAATTAGGATCGATGTTCCATGCATCCCAATACTGTCCGCTATCTTGGAAAGCTTGCAGTTGATTGCCTGCACCATTGAGGACTTCCCATCGATTGATTTTGTCAAAAACGCTTGATAAATCTCCCGTATGAGAATCTACAGTAACGCGCAAATACTCATTTTCAATAACATATTCGGTAGAACTTGCTACCTGAGAACTCAATGCAATGAAATTGGGATGGGGACATAACCAATAAACGCGATAACCAACGGAGGGAATATCTTTGGCGAGAAAAGAAATAAGTCCGGTAGATGATTGTCGATCGCCCGTAAATTCAGTAACGTTAATGTAAGATTGGACGCTTTCTCCCGTTGAAGTACAGATTTGCCAGTTAGTATCTTGTAGATTTGGAACTGTAAGTTCGACAACTTGCGATCGCACCCAATTGAGGGAGTTAAAAACGACAATTGGCTGTGCTTCAGGATGGGGAAATGGAGGGAGATCGATTTGAGCGGCGATCGCTTGCAAAGATTGGTTTAAAATAGCTGTTGCCGTTTGCTCTGCTGCCTGCCAATCTTGGTTAGCATCAACATAAACTTCAGGAATAGCAGAACCAGGTAAAATATCGTGAAATTGATTAAATAAGACTTTTTTCCAAGCCTCTTCAATTTCTGTTTTGGGATAGGCTGTCTCAGCAGTCAGCATTGCCAGAGTTGCGAATAATTCTGCTTGATATAACAAGTCTTCGCAACGACGATTGAATCGTTTTTGATCGGCATGAGACGTATAACAGCCGCGATGAAATTCTAAATAAAGCTCATCGTTCCATATGGGCAAATGTAGAGACGTTACATGTAACGTCTCTACATGCGGAATTCCCCGCAAATACTTCTCAGCGGTGGTAAATTCTAAATCGGGAAAAAAGGGCGATTGTTGCCAGCGTCGCGCGACTTCAAGCATATCGCGGGTGGGACCACCACCATGATCGCCGACCCCAGGTAGCCAGAGAAATTGTGGTAATTGAGTTTTGGCTTCCCAGTCGCAAGCATAAGCTGCCATTTTGACCGGATCGATGCCTTCACCGATGGGCGCAGACATGAGGCTCAGTATATCCGTACCGTCAGGCGATCGCCACCAGAAAATTTCATGGGGAAATTGAGTCGTGTCATTCCAGCGTAATTTCTGGGTGACGAAATATTCCATTCCTCCCAAAACTAAAAATTGCGGTAGAGTCGCGCAGAAGCCGAAACTATCTGGCAACCAAGCAACAGAAGAAATTTGACCAAATTTTGCTTGCACGTATCTTTGTCCGTACAAGAGCTGCCTGACAATTGATTCTCCACTGACGGTGTTGAGTTCTGGCTCTACCCATAAACCGCCGACAATTTCCCAACGTCCAGTTTTGACTTGTTGCTGAATTGCGGTAAATAAATCGGGACGGTATTGTTCGATCCAGGCGTAAAGAGCGGGAGTAGAATGGCAAAAAGTGAGTTCGGGAAAAGCTTGTTGCAGGTTAAGAACGGAAGTAAAGGTACGCTGAGCCGCTTCCCAAGTTTCGCTGACAGCCCACAACCATGCTAAATCTAAGTGAGCGTGTCCGAGGAGAAAGATTTTAGATTTTGGCTTTTGGATTTTGGGTTGGAGATTTTGGCGTAAAGCATGGAGCGATCGCCCAAATTTGTCTTTATCTGATAAAATCGACCAATCGATTTGAGCGATCGCATCTGCAAGCGTGGATAATTGTGCTGGCTCAAAGGTTTCTAAATGCTTCTGGAGAATGGTTAATTCATCTGCCACAAAACCTGGCTCTGGATCTGCTGGATCGTTTGATTCGTAAAGACACAGCGATCGTACCAAGGCTCCATCGTCGTGATTTGGACTTACCAGCCGTAAACTCACAGAAAATTCTTCCCCAGGACTCACGCCAGAACTGAGGAGTATTCTTGTCGAGCAATCGAATAAATCTCCCTCTTGTACCAATTCATCGTTGACATAAATTTGAGCTAATTCCGCCCACCAAGTCAAAGCCAGTCGCAGCGATAAGCCAGCCAGAGGATAGCCCTGTAATTGTGCTGGAACTACTAACTTTTGCTGCAACCACAAGACTTTTTTCCCTTTTTCCCAGGCAATATGTCCTCTGTTATTGAGGGAGCAAAGGGTTGGTAGGGGCGCACAGTTGTGCGCCCCTACAGACTTCTCCGATTTTGGCTCCAGCCACCCCAACCAATTCATTTGCAGATCGACTTGAGTACAGTGGCGTAACTGGGCGATCGCTTGTGCAATTACCTCTAAATTGGAGTGTGGTGCAAAAGATGTCATAGATCTAGCCCAGTTATGAGGACGCGAAAATATCAAAACACTAAATTATAAAGATAAAAGCACGGTTGAGAAGTGATAAGAATCGATCTATTTTAAGATTTCAGTTAGCAACAAACGTTATAAAAGGATCTGTTTCTCGATAAGATCGGTGCATATCTGCCGACATGAATGTTAGCCGCCTCAAGGATAAAATACTCATTCATTTTTTAGATCGTTCGTTTCATAATTTATAATTCCTCGTCCGCACTTAGTCTATGACTCCTGCTTCCTCCGCTCGCTATCAAAGCAGACTGTTTCGATTCGTTCACAAGCAATCGCGCCGCTTTAACCAGCAGTGCGATCGCGCTTGGCGCAATCTCCAATCTACTGCCAGTTGGGTTGCAGCTGTGGGAATGTATCCCATATTTCTACTGTTACAGTCCAGGCGATCGACGGCAAATCAAGTACATCAAGCAGTTGAAGCCACCCTGCGTCAGTTACCATCTGATGACGCAGTGATTCAAGAGGAATCGCCAACGGTTGATACTCCGATTCGGCAAGTTTTGCTGTATGTGACGGGAGCAGGGAGAAAAGAGCTGGGGGAGCTGAGGGAACTGAGGGAGCTGAGGGAGAAAAAACAACACTCACCTGTTTTCACGCAGTGTAGCGCCAGCGTCTACTGTCAACTGTCAACCAACAACTACCAATTACCAATTACCAATTACCAATTACCAATTACCAATTACCCCATCCAAGGAATTGCTTCACAGCTAGATAGCCGAAATTTGGTATTAGTGACAGCACAAAATCAAACTCTGGATGTTATCGATCCTCAACAGCAAGTAGCGTTACAAGACCAAATAATGACTGCCATAGCTCAGTACTGGCAATACCGTCAAAAAATTGGGCATCAATCTCAACTCCCGAACGCCAGTTCGCACAACGGGGGGAACCCCCGCAAGCGACTGGCTCCTCCCGACTCCAGTACGGGCGCACAGCTGTGCGCCCCTACAACTCCCCCGTGGCTGACTTCTCTAGACCATACTGTGGCTGAGGTAGAATCTCATCATCTCGTCCGAGTTAAGTCAGCTGCGATCGCCTTCTATCAAGGTATTTTCTCTCAAAGTCACGATATTGCTGGTTCAGAACGCTCTACAGCCGCCGTGCGAACTGAGGCAAGCAGCAAAACTCACGCGACAGGAATTCTATCTCTGATTTGGGCGGCGATCGATTACTTTTTTGGGACGGACGATCGCGCTACTACACCTTCCATCACAACTAGTACGACTCCCAAGGGAGTTTCCCCGCTCACAGGTAGATCGATCCCCGTAAATCCTAAATTTCCCGCTCGTCGCCCAACTGCCAAACTTCCTGCTAGTGAAGGTTCAGCCGAGGAAGATCTAGAAGATCCCTGGCTGACGGCTAGCGATCTCTTCGGATCGATTACGCCAGAAACGACAGGCGATCGCACCATGCCTAATTTTGCTCTCCCCGCTAATCCTAGTATTGACTATACTTTCCCTCAAGAACGTGGAAGGTTGCGTCAATTTCTCTCCAAAATTAGAGCGCCTAAAGGTATAGCTAAACCACAAATTCGGGCAAGCGCTCCCCCCAACCCCCCTTATGAAGGGAGGCAGGCGAACGATCCCCCCAACCCCCCTTATAAAGGGGGGCAGCAGTCTACTCCTGAAATTTCAAGGCTGCAAAATCGTGCTAGCAAGAGAATCTCACCTCTCTTAAGAAGAGGAGTTGGGGAGAGCGGCTCTCGCGAGAAAATCTCGCCCCCCTTCTCAAGGGGGGTTGGGGGGATCGAAACCAGAGCAAAAAGTTCTGAAATTCGTAAAGCTAGCAAAGGCAAACAATCGCTGCATAAAGCTGAGCCGAGCAATATTTCTACATCAGAGACTCAAAATTCATCCGTGCAGTCAACACCAGACTGGATTGAAACCCCTGCAACCTTAATGGGTTATGTTAAACATCCACTAGAGCAAATCTTGGCATGGCTCGATCGCGCCATGTTGTGGTTTGAAGAAGTTTTTCTGAAATTTTGGCAGTGGATACACAAGCTGTGGCGTAAGTTCTAAAAACTCAGCTTGAAAAACTAGGAAATTCCGCGACGCGATCGCCCCTATTTTTCCGATTCATCTTTTTCAAAAAACGTCCGCAATCGCTCTCGCCAACTGCGATCTTGTGCCTTACGCGATCGCCCTTTGTATTCCCAATTTTCTATACCTGTAACATTTCTAGCATCTGAGGATTTACGCGAGAAGATCTCTAGCTGTACCAACCACCAATGATAAAACTGGGGATATTTGACGTTTTCGGTAGAGCAGTCTAGCAATTCCATTGCCCGTGCTTGAGGTGAGAAAGTCGTATTGCTACTGTCGTCTGTTTCTTCCAGTAGCAGCATTGCCCGCTCTCTAATTTTATGTTGAATGGTTTCGACCGATAGCCTCATGCACTCTGGGCAAATGTCACCTTGGATGAATCCTTCGTCATTGTGTAGGAGCGTGCGGACTCTACCTGATTCAAACATGCGATCGCAGACAGTACAACATAGGTGATGGGGGCATGAACTTAACTTTCGCTCCAGTCGAATCCTCATTGTAATTTTTTACTCCATCAGTGTAGTTGAGTCTGAGAGTGCAAAGACAACATTAACCGTTCGCTCCCCTGTAATTAGTCAAATTTTGAGTTAAATATTCTAAATTTCAACATTAGAAAAACTTTTATCTATAAAGGTCGTACTATTCTAAGTAGTTACACTCAGATAAGCCATATTGTTGCCAGATCGTTTGTTTTACCTTACACCTTCACCTGTAGAAAATCCAACTTAACTCTACTGTGAAAGTAAAAGCAGACGCTGACGGAATAGTAAGTTACAAAATATGATGTAGCTCTGCCAGACTAACTTACTTCATCATAGTTTTTAATGCGCCTTAAGGACGAATTCTTGCAGTACATCAAGAGGTAGCATTTGTTATCAGTACTGTAGGGGAAAGTCGTAGGAAAATACATCTCGCAACGTAAAGGCGATCGACTATTCAGCTATTTCTAGATCTTGTGTCTTTCCCTGCTCCCTTGCTACTTTTTGTTGTTGGCTGCCAGTTCTATTTTCTATATTGGCACTGAAACCCGACTGAAATGTAACGATCTAATAATTATTTGTTCATTTAGCTTCAAAACTATAAGCGTGACTGCTCGAAGGTATATATTTGCTTTTGCTTTATTCAAATATCAGAACGAGGAGTCAGAGTGAGGAGAACGTTGCAGTCAATTGCAGCGCTGTTGCCGCTGTTCTTGGCGTTAGAATTTTTTGGCACGACTAGTACTGCTGTAGCATCAGGTTTTGCAATTCTCGAACAAAGCGTGCGCGGTTTAGGCAGTGCTTTTTCTAATAGTGCAGCGGCGGATGATGCCAGTACGATCTTTTTCAACCCTGCTGGATTAACTCGTCTGTCAAATAATTCGGCGATCGCGGCAGGATACTATATATCTCCTACAGCTCTGTTTCAAGATCGAGGTTCGGTCGTTGTCACTGGCGCACCTTTAACAGGTGGAGATGGCGGAGACGGCGGCGTGGATATTTTTGTCCCTAACTTCTACGCTGTCTGGAATGCCAGCGATCGCGTCAAGCTAGGTTTAGGAGTAAATTCGCCTTTTGGTCTGAAGACGAGGTACGATCGCGACTGGGTTGGGCGCTACTACGCGATTAATTCAGAACTCGTCACAATTAATATTAATCCTACTGTTGCGGCAAAACTGACAGACAACCTTTCTTTAGGTGCTGGCATCAATTTACAATATGCTGAGGCAAAACTATCAAACGCGATCGATTTTGGTTTGATTGGTGCTACGAGATTGCGTACCGCGCCTCAAGCAACTGATGGTTCTGTTGAGTTAGAAGGCGATGATTGGAGTTGGGGTTATAACTTGGGGTTACTCTACGAACCCAATCGGAAAACGCGCCTCGGCTTGGCTTATCGTTCGGCAATTACCCACGATTTAGCAGGGGAGGCTGATTTTAACGTTCCTGCTGCGGTGTCAGCTTTAACCGCGACTGGACGATTTCAAGATGGTAGTATCGACGCTGAATTGAACCTACCCGATACTCTATCTCTCAATGCCTATCATCAAATTAGTTCTCGCCTTGCACTTACAGGTGACGTAACTTGGACGAATTGGAGTCGGTTTGAAGAGTTGCGCGTCACATTTGACAACCCAGCGGAACCGGATAACGTGCAGCCGGAAAATTGGCACGATACAGTGCGCTATTCTTTAGGAATTAACTATACATTAAGTCCAGTTTGGGAATTACGTGCTGGTGTTGCATACGATCCGAGTCCGGTAGATAGTACTTATAGATCGCCTAGAATTCCCGATAATAATCGTACTTGGTTAGCGATCGGTGCTAGTTTCAAAGCTTCTGATGCTATTAGTTTTGATGTCGGTTACGCTCACTTATTTGTTGATGATAGTCAGATCGATTTATCTAGCAGTACTAGCGGTAATTTGAGAGGAAGCATTGAAAGTGATGTTGATGTTGTCGGACTGCAACTAACTTGGAAATTTTGATCGAAATATACCACAGAAAATCCCCTCATCTCCTGAATTAGGGGAGCGAGGGGGGATAGAATCTAGTGTGGCGATCGCCAAAATTGTGACGAACTATTTGCTCAAGTATGAATCTATTCAGTCTGAGGGATTGTCTATGCCTATACTAAGACCACCCCCCAAGGAAATTGACACTCTACGACTATCTGGTAATTTTACAGCAAAGCTGAAAGCGCCTGTTCTAGAATAAGCAAAGTTCGTACCGTCCGCAAAGGCAGAAATGCTGATTCCTGTAGAAACCCCGCCACAAAGACTAGCTTCGCTATCTTCTGCAATGTCTGTCAATAATTCCGAATCAATTGCTAAATGAGTCATTGTTTACCTCTCAATTTTCGTGTCAACAACAGTACAGACTTTCACTAACGCGGAAAGATTTGCCGTATGCTCAAACAATTTAGCGCTAGCGGGATTGTCCCTAGACAAATTGGTACGAAGCAAAAAATTCATGATTTATCCTGCTGAGAACGAACGGTTGGTAGTTCTTGACTTTCAATTGTCCAAGAATTGAGATAAAAATTACTGTACCTTCCACTTTGGCTAACTCGCCAACCGGCAATCAGAAAGGTAGTTGTAAAAGCTAGCCAAATACCGACTAAGCCAAATACAGCTTTATGCATCTGTCTTACTTGTATTTGATGCAAGCGAGTTTGATTCGAGTAATTTTCTTGTTGAGTAATCATCAGCTTTGTCAAGATACTGCAAAAATTTGTCATGAACTAGAGCTATTTTGTTGGCATCAATGGCATGTAAGGGAATAATGGATGCCAATTCATCAAAGTTGCGGCTACCAAGAAAAAAGCCATCCAAAAAAACATGAATGAGAAATGAATGTTTTTGCGCTTCCACAAATTATGCAGGCAAAACCAACTGCATAGCCAACCAAACAACAATAATGTCTCTTTACCAGAATATGGACCAATTTCACCAAACAGCTTGTTAGCATTGTGGCTACCTGGTATCCAACTGCCAAGCATCCAAACAAACTCATCCCACGATTTAAAAAGTACAGTTAAATGTTGGTTGACCATCATATAGAAGCAACCAAAACTAGCACTAATTAAGGCAGCGGCTGCTGAAGCAGAACTATGAGGTGGATTTTTAGAACCAACAGCTAATCCTGATGGAAAATGCTTGAGCCACTGCCAAATTTGACTGTAAATTGGCAAATCAACCGTTTTATCCTCGTCAATCAAATTTTGAGTTTTTTGGGGCGAATTTTGCTTCATTTGTCAGTTTTTCCAGTTATTCAACGATCACAAGCTATGGATTTTGGCAATACCAATACCAGTGACTAAACCACCCAAAGCAAAAAACATAATTGCCATCAACGCAATTGAGGTAGCTGCCAGAACAGGAACATTTTTCTTATCAACTATAGAGTCTCCATAGCGCCAAAGAATCCACGCACAAGCTGTTCCTAGTGGGACTGTAAACAGTACGGTAAATTCGTGATATTCCATGAACACGTTATGAACTAATGGAGAGTTTGATTGCAACCAAGCACGCGCACCACCTATAGGCGCGCGGTATCTCATATAAGCCCAGTTACCTGAAACAATAGACAGTAAGGCTAGTACTGTTGTCCAAAATGTTAACGTTCGCAGTTGCGGTAAAATCTTGCTTGCACCTCGAAGCAATGGGAAAGCTAAATGTCCTGTATAAACAGCAACTACTGTTGCCAGTATGGCGGCTGAACCGTGTACTACACCCATCCAACGTTGCCAAGGACTAGGATGCAATAAATTAAACAGAGGCAAGAATAGGAATGTTGCTGCTGATAAGATGCTAAGACCATAAACACAAACCTTAGCAATTTCTGTCTGCTTGGGAAGATTTTGTGCTTCTGGGTAAATGTGAGATGGCAACGCCATAAATTTAGATGAACTCCCGATCGATCCTGTTAGCTATTACTACTGAAAGTATCGGTAATAGCTTTAATAGTTAAGAACGTTGATGTACATTTAGAAAGTTAGCTTGAATGACTGAGATAACCTTGTAGCGAATCACTATCTTAATCAACTCAATCTCACTTTTTGGATATACACGAACAAAAAACTTAGCTGCAAACTGAAATTCCATTTTGTTGCAACCAATTTGTTAGAAGACAATTGCAGAAAGCAAATCTTATCGCTGAAAGCAAATCTCTTAGATTGCAGGAAGCTTTCAGCGATATAGCGTCAATGCTAGAGCAATTTCACTAGCGCTCTACTGTAAGACTATAGAAGCAATCGAGGTAGAGCGAGCATAACGAAAAACTCCATCATCAATAGCTTCTACTATCACTGACGTTCTAGCGTCAGCATCTTTCGGATCTAAACCACGAGCATCAGCAAAACCATAAGCTCTGGCTGCACCGCCAGTCAAACAAATCTCATCTTCTTCTTGCAGAACTTTCAAACCTTTTATGGAATTTTCGATCATACCAATATCCTCCAAATATACAGAATATCGCAGTACTAATACAACTCCGTCTATCGATTTGTAGTTGTATTTAATAATACTGGACTGACTGCAATTGAGAATACCAGCCAATACAATTCAAAAAAGATAAGTTTACATATCTTGATTAACGATATTCTTTTGCAAACTAACATTGATATATTTTAAATTAACCGAGAACAAGCAAACGATCGAAGTAACAAAAAACTGCTCATAAAAATCACTTAAATGTTTTATAACTACACGGCTAAATTTAGCTCGATCTATGTGCATCTGAACTGCAAAATACTTGTTTTTGTTATGTAAAACATCCGAGATTATTCCTATACAGAAGAACCATTAAAAACACTAGTAAACTATATAGGTATGCTAGATTTGAATTGGCTGGATATTAAAATTACACTACGTAGCAATACACTCTATCTATTGAAGCGATCGCTTTCTTCTATCGCTCGACTCAGAAAAGTTGTTGTAGCATTAGTTTCGGTGAAAATCTCGAATAACATCTGCATCTATCCGAGCAATGTCTACTGTTTCAAAAAAAATGAGCGATCGCTCGCCGATCGCAAACTGTTGTAAAGTTAATCGCCTTTGGGAATATAAAAATTAGGTTCTCTAGAAATCTCTATCCCTAAACAACTACTAACTTCTTGCGCCAACCATTCCATTTCGGGTTCGGTTAGAATCGAATCACCCCACAACTCATACCTATTTTTACCAATCCAAATATGCATGTATCGGCGGTTACCGTGATATCCATAAATTAACTTTAATGCTGACACATCTTGTTTACTTGCATTGAAAATATGGCGATACTTCCAGCCGATTATTTCATGAGTAAGCTCGATTTCCTGAGAACTGATTTTGAGTCTAACTCGCTTTAATAAATACTTCAGAACTCCCGAGATTAAAATATAATTTCCATACCACAGACCTCCAACAATTAACCATATTAAAGGATGGCTAATTCTCCAGTATGGGGAAAAAGCTATACCTGTTGCAGGAACGAGTATGAGGTTATAAAAAGTAGTAAAAGCCGTAGTAAATCCTACGCCAAAATTCCAACCTTTAGCAGGAAGAAGAATTTCCAAGGTATCTGCTTTTCTAGTTAATTTGACTTTACTATCACTAGGTTGTTGGGTCGTTGAAAGAACTATATCTACAAGCTGAGGTTGAATTAATTCTTGTAGTGCATGTTCGGCAGAAGTAAAACGACGTTCTAAACTTGGCTCTATCATCCGCCGCAACCACTGGGTAAATTCAAGACTGAGATTTGTCAATAACTCAAATTGAATTCGTCCGTCTTTTTGCGGTAAATCTGCCGGATGCGTTCCCGTTACCAGATAAACTAAAGTTGTACCCAAACTGTAAAGATCGGAAGCAGGAACGGTGCGATCGCCAAATTGTTCTGGTGGCATATAGCCATAAGTTCCTACTACTGTCATCGTTCCGCCTTCTTTTGCCGCTAAAGTTTGCACGGAACCGAAATCAACTAAATAGACTTGTCCGATACTGTTACCAGAGCGATCGCCCAGTAAAATATTACTCGGTTTAATATCGCGGTGTATCACTGGCGGCTGTCTGCCATGCAAATAAATTAAAATTTCTAGTACTGCTTTCGCTAGCTGTTTAATTTCTACTTCATCAAAGCTACGTCCAGATTTAAGATACTCTTCTATAGATTTTCCAGAAATATAAGTTTGTACTAAAGCAAAACCCTTGTTACCGTTATTGAAATCGAGTTCGTAATAATCTAGATAACGGGGAATCGCAGGATGAGAGATTGCTTGTAATATTTTGGCTTCCCGTTCAAATAATTTCAGTGCATCCCACTCAAAATCACTGGTGAAGGACAGGAGTTTGACAACAACTAACTCCTCAGTTTTTCTGTCACGCGCCAATAACGTGCGTCTGCCTGCTTTTTTTGCTAATTGTTGTATAATCTCATATCGCTGTTCTAGAGTATTGCTAGTCAGCGGTGTCTCCCAATCGCGATCGGACATAAGCTTAAGTCAGAAGTCAGATGTGATGGTGGTTGGTAGTTGGTGGTTAGTGGTTGGTAGTTGGTAGTTGGTAGTTACTCCTCTGCTTCTTCTGCTTCCTGTGTCTTTTTTTCAGTGTTTAACATAACTTAATATAAAGATAGAGTAGGTTTGATTTTGGCTTTATATCCATGCTAAGTAGGTTAGCGAGCGATCGCAAATCGCGTGTTGTCGTCATTGGTGCTGGAATTGGTGGACTAACGGCGGCGGCGCTGCTTGCCCGTCGCGGCTACCAGGTTTTAGTCTTAGACCAGGCAATCGTCCCTGGAGGGTGTGCCTCGACTTTCCAACGTAAAGGATTTACCTTCGATGTCGGCGCGACTCAGGTAGCTGGTTTAGAACCAGGCGGAATTCATCACCGTATCTTTGCCGAATTAGAAATCGATCTACCAGAAGCAACGCCTTGCGATCCTGCTTGTGCGGTATATTTACCAGGAGAGAATCAACCGATTAATGTTTGGCGCGATCGCGCCAAATGGAAAGCCGAAAGAGAAAAACAATTTCCAGGTAGCGATCGCTTTTGGCAATTAATAGACAATCTATTTCAAGCGAGTTGGGCATTTCAAGCCCGCGATCCGGTTTTACCACCCCGCAACATCTGGGATTTGTGGCAACTGACGCAAGCCGTTCGTCCAGGGACTTTAACTACCTTACCCTATACCTTTTTGACCGTAGGCGATGCTTTACGGGGACACGGTTTGGAAGACGATTGGCGGCTACGGACGTTTTTAGATTTGCAATTAAAACTTTACTCCCAAGTCGATGCAGAGGAAACAGCTTTACTTTATGCGGCTACAGCATTAAGCGTTTCCCAATCACCGCAAGGATTGTCTCACCTTCACGGTAGTATGCAGGTGTTGAGCGATCGCTTGGTAGAAGCTTTAGAAAAATATGGTGGCAAGCTGCTGATGCGCCATAGTGTAGAGAAAATTTTAGTTGAAAACGGCAAAGTTAAAGGTGTTTTGGTGCGCAACCAAAAAACTAAAGAAGTCAGGACAGAAACCGCAGACGAGATCGTGGCTAACGTTACGGTACAAAACTTAGTTCAGTTGTTGGGTAGAAATGCCCCCCAAGGTTACAAGCAACGTGTCGATAAATTACCCGAAGCATCGGGGGCTTTTGTCGTGTATCTCGGCGTAGATGAAACTGCGATTCCGTCAGGATGTCCGCCGCACTTGCAATTCATGTACGATCGCAATGGAGCAATCGGGGAAAATAATTCTTTATTTGTCTCCGTCAGTCGCACAGCAGACGGACGCGCCCCAGAGGGAAAAGGTACGATTATTGCTTCATCTTTTGTCGATCCGAAACCTTGGTGGCGGAGTGAAGACTATGAGGCGATGAAGGAAAAATATACTCGGGAAGCGATCGCCCGTTTGGGACAATTCTTTCACCTCACGCCAGAAACAATATTACACCAGGAAGCAGCGACACCACGCACGTTTGCCCGTTATACAGCACGCGATCGCGGTATAGTAGGCGGGATCGGTCAGAGAGTCCCGACATTTGGACCCTTTGGTTTTGCCAACCGCACCCCTGTTAAAAATTTGTGGTTAGTCGGCGACTCTACGCATCCAGGAGAAGGAACGGCTGGCGTGAGTTATTCAGCCCTAACAGTGGTGCGGCAAATCGAGGCATTGCAATAGCGAGTATGGGGCGAATTACATTCGCCTAGATGTAAGAAAAATTTGATACCGAGGCGCGATCGTTCCGTTCTTGACAGCAGTTACCATATGAAAGCGAGAAGCCCTTCAGCCTGCTGCAAATAATTGAGCATGACTAGCCAAAACAACTCAGATAGTAACAATAAGGCATCATCTCCGAATCCAGAGATTGGGACTCAATCTCGATCGCCTTTGGATCTAGATGATTTCCAAGACAACGATACATCAAATGAGAACTTGGCAACTCAGCAAGCACTGGCAGCAATTGCCGCAATTAATGCCCAACAGCAATCGTCTTCTGCATCAAATCTCATCGTCAAACGCACGAGTTGGCGCACGGCACATCCCAGGGCTTCTTTACTTACCTTAGTCGCGATCGCGCTGATTTGCGTCGGACTGTACTTAAATAACTTTTTGTGGATTGGCTGGGTAGGGACGCTGCTAGCGTTGTTACTTTCGCTGGGGGTACTTTTACCTTGGACGATAAAAGCAATATCAGACATATTTTCCCCCCTAGAGCGATCGCTATTTGTGGCGGGGACAGGTTTAGCTATTGCCTTAATCGGCTTATTCCGATTTGGAAATATCGGTCGTGCCATTATCGATTGGGCAACAAAATTAAACTGGGATGCGATCGGTGCATTAGGTGAAGTTTTTGGCGCGTTAGGACAAATTTTAATTGCAATTATTGCCGTTTATGTAGCTTGGCGACAATATGTAATCTCCAAAGACTTGACAATTCAACAAAACTTGCTAACAGTACAGCAAAATTTAATTACCCAACAGCAAACCATCGATTCTTATTTTCAGGGAATTTCCGATCTGGTATTAGATGAAGAGGGAATGTTAGAAGATTGGCCCCAAGAACGAGCGATCGCTGAAGGACGTACGGCTGCAATTTTTAGTAGTGTCGATGCTAGCGGTAAAGCCAAAATCATTCGCTTTTTATCCCAGTCAAAGTTACTGACTCCCTTACAGCGAGATTTTCGCTTGGGTAGAGCCATTCTTAATGGTGAAGGCGGTTACTCCGAAGACCGTAACTACGGTATTCGCGTTATAGATTTAGGTGTAATGCTAGCTAGAGCAGATCTTTCTAAAACCGATTTGCGTTGGACAGATCTCTCAGAAGCTAATTTAATTGGGGCAGATCTTACCAATTGCGACTTAGTAAAAGCTAATTTTTCCCGTACCATTTTGTATGAAGCACAGCTAGTGAGTGCCGACCTCAAAAGTACTCGTTTATTTTACGGTGATGCCCAAACTGCTACACCCCGCAGTCGCAATATCGCTCCCAACTACAATACAGGAGAACAGACGGGGGCAGTCATTGAGAATGCTGATTTTACTGATGCCCAGCGCATGTCTGAATCCTTACGTTATTACTGCTGCGCTTGGGGAGGCGAAAAAACCAGAGCCACCATTCCTGGTGGCTGTGAAGGGATTCCAAATAAATTGGGACGATAAATTAAGTGGCTGATGACTAGCGGCTGGTGACTAGTGCCAGAAGGCACAAGGAAATAATACGTGTAACCTCAGACCTAATCTTTTCTAGCCACCAGCCACGAGCCACTAGTCACTAAAATGTTTAATAATCGCGTCGGCAAATTCAGAACATTTAAGCGGTTGAGCTGGGGGTTCCATCAATCGCGCTAAATCGTAAGTAACCTCACGATTGGCGATCGCATCTCCAATTCCTTTTTTGATTAATTCTGCTGCTTCTTGCCAACCCATATATTCCAACATCATTACGCCGGAAAGAATTACCGAACCAGGATTGATTCTGTCGAGTCCGGCGTGTTTTGGTGCAGTGCCGTGAGTCGCTTCAAAAATAGCGCACTCGTCGCCAATATTTGCCCCTGGACCCATCCCTAAGCCGCCGACAACCGCCGCTGCTGCATCGGATAAATAGTCTCCATTCAAATTCATCGTAGCCAGAATGGAGTATTCATCGGGTCGGGTTTGGATTTGTTGGAAAATACTATCGGCAATGCGATCGTTGACCATGATTTTATGTTTCCATTGACCGTTGCCGTGCGTCTCCCAAATTTGGCTCAACACCGCTTCGACTTCCTGGCAAATTTGGGCTTTTTTATCGGCAGTCAAAGCATTGTAGCCAGGTTCGAGCTGTCGGGCGTTGTCTTCTGTACTGAGGTCTGAGTTATGTTCTTTGTTGCTAAGAATCCAAGATTCGCGTTCGGTGATGCACTCGTTGCGAAACTCAGATGTTGCCAATTCGTAGCCCCAATCGCGAAAAGCGCCTTCGGTATATTTCATAATGTTGCCTTTATGCACCAAAGTCACCATTTGTTTATTGGGAGGCAACCGTAGAGCGTGTTTAATTGCGCGTCTGACTAAGCGTTGAGAACCAGTCTTGCTGATGGGCTTGATGCCGATCCCTGCATCAAGGGGAATTTGTTTTTTACCGTGTTCGGGGGTAGCAGGGATGAGATCTTCATTCAAGATTTTAATCAGGCGATCGCCAATTTCGCTACCCTGTCGCCACTCAATACCTAGATAAATATCTTCCGTGTTTTCGCGATAAATAATCACATCTAGTTTTTCTGGGTTTTTGTGCGGGGAAGGCGTTCCAGGGTAGTAACGACAAGGGCGAACGCAGGCATATAAATCGTTGATTTGGCGTAGCGCCACGTTGAGCGATCGAATACCACCACCAATCGGTGTCGTGAGCGGACCTTTAATTGCCACGCCAAATTCTTTAATCGCCTGAAGCGTATCTTCAGGCAAATATTGATACGTTCCGTACACTTCGCAGGCTTCATCTCCAGCGTAGACTTTAAACCAGTCAATCTGTCTTTTGCCCTGATAGGCAGTTTGTACAGCAGCATCCATCACCTTTTGGGCGGCGGGCCAAATATCTACCCCCGTACCATCTCCGCGAATGAAGGGGATAATTGGATTATCGGGAACGATTGGTTCGCCATTACTGAAGGTAATTCGAGAACCAGTAGTAGGAGGAGTAATCTTCTCGTACATGGATTGCTACACCAGGAGTCTAGAAACTTTTATTTTGCCATCTGACGATGCTGTTATGGAACGCTAGCAGATTTTAACGCGAGAAAATGTAATCAGTTATCAGTTGTCAGTTATCAATGAAGAGTGGTAGTTGGTAGTTGGTAGTTGGTAGTTAATTGGAAATTACTGGTCGCAACCTGGATTTAGTTGACGAGATTACTGTAGCAGATAACGAACTCGTCAAAGTCACCATTGACAC